>CALXRX010000001.1 GCA_944390975.1 uncultured Clostridia bacterium
TTATTTAGAGATAAAAAATCATTAGCAATGATGTTAGTAATACCAATATTTATACCACTTATAGTTATAGGAATGTCTGCTTTATTTGAAGCACAAATAAGTAAAGATGTAAATGAATATAATAAAATTGGTTTTGCGTATGAAATGACAGATGCAGAAAAAAATATTGCAGAAGAAATAAACATTGAAATAATACAAGGAAATGAAGAAGAACTAAAACAAAAGTATGATGCAGGAGAAATTAATTTATATATAACAAAACAAGATAATAAATATATTATAAATACAGATGAATCTGATACAAGCACATATGCAAGTTCCTTAATGGAAACATACTTTAATACATATAAACAATATTTACAACAAAACTATTTAGAACAAAACAATTTAAATGCAGATGCAGTATTAAATATTATAACTGTAGAAGAAAATAAGCTAGAGCAAGATAATTATTTTGTAAACTATATAAAAAATTATGCATTTTTATTTATAATGATGGCAATAACAGTTTCAGCTACATACCCAGCTACAGACACAACAGCAGGTGAAAGAGAAAGAGGGACATTAGAAACACTCCTTACTTTCCCAATAAAGAGTAAAGATATAATTGTAGGTAAATTTTTAGGAGTTACTGTATCTTCTATTATTACAGGACTTATAAGTTTAGTGTTAGCAATTATTTCTTTAATGATTACAAAAAATATGTATTCAATATATGAAGGAATTGACACTATGTATTCACCAAGTAGTATTGTATTTGCAGTAATAGTAATAATTGCATATTCATTCTTTATAAGTGGACTATGCATTAGTATTGCAAGTACATCAAAAACATTTAAAGAAGCACAAAGTGCATTAACACCATTAACATTTATATCATTTTTCCCTGGAATGATTGCATTTATGCTAGGAATAACAACAACACCAGTTCTTTCAATAATTCCATTTTTAAACTTTACATTAATATTTACAGACATTAATAATGGAATAATAGAGCCACTTAATATAATACTAATGACGGTTTCTACAATTATATATATTAGTTTAGTTTTTGTGTATATCATAAAACAATATAAATCTGAAAAAGTATTATTTGCAAAATAGGAGTTATAGAGGTCTAATATGATAAATATAAAATTTGAGGAAAACAAATCAATAGCATATGATGACAGTAAACAAATTGGAGAATGTGACTTTAATTGCAGATTGTTCTTATGCTAAAAGAATTTTAGATAAATTGGTATAGTCCCTTGAATATAAAATTGAAAAAAATAACAAAAAATGTTATAATATACATATATTGTAAATAAAAATTTGCAATAAAGAATAGGAGGGGATTAATATGAAAACTAAAAAAGTATTAAAAGCAATTGGAATTATAGTAGCAGTTATTATAATATTACTTTTAATTCATACTTTTAGGAATTATTATATTATAACTGACTTACAAAACAAAAATTTAGACTACTCAAAACTTACAAACTATTACATTAAAACTACAGCATCAGAAAGTGATGGAACAATCGTAACAACTAAATACTATAGGAAGGATAATAATCAAGTTGCATTTTTGGAGAGAAATTTAAATGGAGAAAAAACAAAAATTTCAATTTATAATAATGGAGAAAAAACAGACGTATTTATAGAAACAAAGGACTCAAAAATTGCACAACTCAATAGTGAAACTATTATAAATCAATATGTTTTTAATCTTTTGGAAACAGATAGCAATTGGCAAATTTTTTTAGGAAGCTTTTTTGCAAATGTTAAATCAACGGATTATAATAACAAAGAATGCTATGTAATAAATAACTTTGTATTTTTAAATGCTATAAATTATGATAATACAGAAGCCTATATTGAAAAAGATACTGGACTTTTAGTAAAAATGAGTTTAAACGGAATAGATACCAAAAGAGAATATGAATTTGGAAATGTAGAAGACACAATATTTATAGAACCAGATATAAGCCAATATACGGTAAAATAATTCTATATAATAAAAAGGTATTATGAAAGAGGGTTAATTTTTGAACACCCCTCTTTTTTATACTTGGAAATAATGATGAACTTAGATGGATTCATGAGAATTAGATATATTCAACTTATTTCCTGATAAAACATTTGTGAATATCCTTGTTGCATTTTGGCTTTGAGTTTGAGTTTCTAATGTGTTTTCTTCGGTAAATATACCATATCCACCTGCCATGATAATACTATTATCTTTATTTGATAGTATAAATATATATTCTTTATCTAATTCTAAATTATAATCCTCATCTGATATATATGAAATATACATATTTTTTGCATCTTCTTCTGTAATATTGTTTAGTTCCATTTTTTCTTTTTCTGCTTCATTTAAAGTTTTCAAAACTTCTGATACTTTTACGTCTCCACCCTCTATGTAAATTGTTTTTAAATCATTTTTTGCTGTTCCTTCTATAATTTCTTTAATCTCAATTTCAATTGGAGTATATGGTGATGGGTCTGTTAATTTTAAAAAATTTGTTTCTCCAATCGAAGTTACTTTTGCTTTTATAATAGAATAGTCATAAGACATTTTAATTACATTTTCAGGAATTAATGGATCTTCAACCCAGCTTGTATTTGTTTTAAATGTTCCAACAATTTTTTTATCATTTGTACTTGCAACTATTTCTTTTTCATTATTTACATTTGCTCTTTTCATAACATTAGAACTGAAAAATATTAGAGCAATAATAGAAACAATTCCAATTAAAGTTATTCCAATAATAAAAATTTTACTTTTTTTCATAATATTTTTCCTCCTAATAATTATATTTATTAACTAAAACTGCATTTGAATCGCTAGCAAATATATTCTATCACATTTTAATTAAAGTATATATTTTTTTTTAGTTTTTTAATAATTTGTATTTGATTCGTTGTTAATTACTTGTTTTTGTGATATTATATACTGAATGAATAAAAACAATAAAGCTTAAATATTTATAAAATACGAGGAGATTATATATGTTACAAATAAAGAATGTTTATAAAGAATATAAAACAGGAAATTTAGTGCAAAAAGCATTAGATAATGTAAGTTTAAACCTAAGAGATAATGAATTTGTTGCAATTCTTGGACCTAGTGGCTCAGGGAAAACAACACTTTTAAATATTATAGGAGGCTTGGACCGTTACGACAAAGGAGATTTAATAATTAATGAGATATCTACAAAAGACTATAAAGATAGAGATTGGGATTCATATCGAAATCATACAATAGGCTTTGTATTTCAAAGTTATAATTTAATCCCACACCAAACTATTTTATCGAATGTTGAACTTGCACTAACAATTTCAGGTGTATCAAAAAGTACACGAAAGAAAAAAGCCATAGATGCATTAGAAAAAGTAGGACTTGCAAATCAAATGCATAAAAAACCAAATCAATTATCAGGTGGGCAAATGCAAAGGGTAGCCATTGCAAGAGCATTAGTAAATAATCCAGATATTTTACTTGCTGACGAGCCAACAGGAGCATTAGATAGTGATACGAGTGTTCAAGTTATGGAATTGTTAAAAGAAGTTGCAAAAGACCGATTAGTAGTAATGGTAACGCATAATCCAGAATTAGCACAAAAATATGCTACACGTATTGTAAACTTAAAAGATGGAAAGATATGTGATGATACAAAACCATATATAATAGAAAATGAAACAAATAAAAAACCAGAACATAAAAATATGGGAAAAACATCTATGTCATTTTTAACATCTTTATCACTTAGTTTTAATAATTTAAGAACAAAAAAAGGAAGAACATTTTTAACTTCATTTGCTGGTTCAATTGGAATTATTGGGATAGCACTAATATTATCAATATCAAATGGTGTTAATAGGTACATAAAATCTGTAGAAGAAGACACATTATCTGAATATCCTTTACAAATACAAAGTTCAGGAATTGATATGACTTCAATGTTAATGGGAGGAGATAATGATGCTAATAAAAATGAAGAAACAGGAGAAATTAATGTTAATAAAATGCTAACAAATATGTTTTCAACAATAGGCTCAAATGATTTAATTTCTTTAAAACAATATTTAGATAGTGAGGATAGTCATATAACTGATTATGCAAAAGCAGTTGAATATAAATATAACATTTCACCCAAAATATATAATTCAGATACTGAAAATTTAAGACAACTTAACCCAGATATTTCTTTTGCAAGTTTAGGAATTGGCTCAGGAACAACTACCAATACAATGTTATCAAATATGATGAGTACAGACGTATTTTTTCAAATTCCAGAGGATTCAAAGTTATATGAAGAGCAATATGATGTAAAAGCTGGAAATTGGCCTACAAATTATAATGAATGTGTATTAGTATTAACTTCAAAGGGAAATATTAGTGATTTTATGCTATATACATTAGGATTAAGAGATTTTTCAGAACTAGATACACTAGTTACACAATTTTTAAACGAAGAAGATGTAGAAACACCAGATACAGCATCTTCATATGATTATGAAGATATATTAGGAACAACTTTTAAATTAATTAATATTAGTGATTGTTATGAATATGATGAAGAGTATAATATCTGGAGAGATAAAACAGATAATATGCAATATATGAAAGAATTAGTAGGAAATGGTGAAGATATAAAAATTGTAGGAATTGTACAACCCAAAGAAGGCGTAGCAGCAGCTATGCTACAAGCAGGAATAGGATATCCATATTCTTTAACGAAACATGTAATAGAAAATGCTAGTAATAGCGAAATTGTAAAAAAACAACTAGAATTATCTGAAATCAATGTTTTTACAGGTAAAAGATTTGATGATACGGAAGAAGAAAGTTCTTTTAACATGAATTCTTTAATTGAAGTAGATACAAATGCTATAAAATCAGCTTTTAAAATAGATGAATCAAAAATAAAAGTAGATTTTAGCAACTTAAACAATATAATAACAGAAAATTCATTACCCGCTCTTGATATAAATGATGTTTTAAGTGAAATTAAGTTTTCAATGACAAGTAATGATATACAAAAATTAATTAATGACCTTCTAAAAGGTTATGAAGAATATGTAAAGAAAAATCCAGATGCAAATATTACAAAAATAACAAAACAATTATCAGAATATTTACAGTCAAAAGAAGTAAATGAATTACTAAATAAAGAAATTGAAGAAATTATTAAGGAAAATGGAAGCATAACAATTACCCAAGAGCAAATGAAAAAAATTATGACTAGTATTTTACAAGGATATAAAAAATATGTTGACGAAAATGAATTAATAACAGTTAAAGATTTAGAAAAACAACTATCTCAATATCTTGAATCAGATGAAGTAAAGAAAATCATAAGCAATAATATTTCAGAAATTATAAAATCACAAAATGTAGAAGAACAAATTTCAGATATAATGGAAAAATATATGAAATCTGTTGTAAATTCAATGAGTAAAAATTTAGAAAAAGAAATGAAATCAAGCATTAACAAATTAAGTAAATCCATGGCAAATGCAATTAGTATTGATGAAACTACTTTCATAAATGCATTTCATATGAAAATGGATGAAGAAGAATTATCAGAACTTATGGCATCACTTATGTCAAAAGAACAAACAACATACGAAAATAATTTAAAAAAACTAGATTATGCTAATTTTGATGAGCCAAAAGGTATTAGCATTTATCCTAAAGATTTTGAAGCTAATGAAGCAATTACTAATTTATTAAATGAATACAACAATCGTATGGAAGAAGAAGGCAATAAAGAAAAAGTAATTTCTTATACAGATATGGTAGGAACTTTAATGAGTTCTGTAACAACAATTGTAGATGTAATTAGTTATGTACTTATTGCATTTGTTGCGATATCTTTAGTAGTATCATCTATTATGATAGGGGTTATTACATATATTAGTGTATTAGAACGTAAAAAAGAAATTGGAATTTTAAGAGCAATTGGAGCTTCAAAGCACAATATTGCAGAAGTGTTTAATGCAGAAACATTTATTGTTGGTACACTTGCTGGATTAATAGGAATAGGAATAACCTTATTATTACTAATTCCTATTAATCAAATTATTAGTTCAATTTCTAATGGACTTGACGTTAAAGCTTCACTACCAGCAGAAGCAGGACTAATTTTAATTATATTAAGTATAGTTTTAACATTAATAGGAGGAATTATTCCATCTAAAAAAGCAGCCAAAGAAGATCCTGTATTAGCATTAAGAAGTGAATAAAATGTGAAAATAGAGTTTGCATATATAGCAAGCTCTATTTTTGTATAAAAAATCATTTTATACAATAAGGTTAATGTACCTTTAAATAACAATGAAAAACGTAAAAAATACCAAAATATACCAAAATTGGGAAAAATTACTACATCTATATTTACAAACAAATGTTTACATACAAATAAAATGATGCTATAATAAAATTAAAGTTCAAACAGGAGAGTGAAAGTTATGCAAAAATCTTATTTATGTATTGATTTAAAAACATTCTATGCTTCTGTTGAGTGCGTTGAAAGAGGTTTAGATCCATTTAGCACAAATTTAGTAGTAGCAGATCCACAAAGAGGAAAAGGAACAATTTGTTTAGCGGTTAGTCCTAAAATGAAAATGCTAGGTGTAAAAAATAGATGTAGAATATATGAAATTCCACCAACAATAAAATACATTATTGCAATACCAAGAATGAAAAAATACATTGAATATTCAGCAAATATATATGAAATTTATCTTAAATACTTTGCAAAAGAAGACATACATATATATTCAATAGATGAAGCTTTTATAGATGCAACTAACTATTTAAAACTATATAAAATGGATATATTTGAACTTGGAAAAACAATAGTGCAAAATATTTTAGAAACATATGGAATAACAGCTACAGTAGGGATAGGCACAAATTTATATTTATCAAAAATTGCACTTGATATTACAGCAAAACATAGCCCCAATAATATAGGCTATTTAGATGAGGAAAAATATAAAAAAGAATTATGGCATCATAAACCACTTACAGATTTCTGGCAAATAGGAAAAGGAATAGAGCAAAGATTAAATAAAATGGGAATATTTGATATGTACGATATAGCAAAAACAGAAACAAAAAAGTTGTATAAGGAATTTGGTATAAATGCAAAATATTTAATAGACCATGCTTGGGGAAAAGAAAGTTGTACAATTGCAGATATTAAAGCATATAAACCTAAAACAAATTCAATTTCAAACAGTCAAGTATTGTTTAAAGATTATCCATTTGAAAAGGCAAGATTAGTTTTAAAAGAGATGGTGGAACTAGGTAGTCTAAAACTAATGCAGAA
The DNA here is from genome assembly GCA_944390975.1 of uncultured Clostridia bacterium. GTDB lineage: Bacteria > Bacillota > Clostridia > TANB77 > CAG-508 > RGIG8482. The sequence continues at coordinate 7,329 of CALXRX010000001.1, forward strand.
TAATTTATTAACAGATACTTTGCAACTATATATTGGTTATTCTAAAGACATTATAAAAGCAACTGGAGGAAACAAAAAAATTATTAATTATACAAATGTATATTCAGAACTTCTAAAAGAATTTTTAACTATTTATGATAAAACAACAAATAGAAATATTCCAATAAGAAGAATAGGAATAAGCTTTGCAAATGTAATAGAAACACAAAATGTACAACTTAGCCTATTTACAAATCAAGAAAAACTTGACAAAGAAAGAAATTTAGAATTAGAAATAAATAATATAAAAGATAGATTTGGCAAAAATTCTATTTTAAGGGGAATGAATTTACAAAAAGATGCAACCACAATAGTTCGAAATAAATTAATAGGAGGTCATAACCGGTGGATAATACTGTAAATAGAGCAAAACAATTTCTTCCATTTGATGCACTTAAAGGGTTAAAAGAAGAATTAAGAAAAAAAGAAACAGAACATCAAGAAAGAATTGAATTATCTGAAGAAAGTTTAATAGAATTAGAAAACAAATTTAATTCTATTGAAAAAGGATGTAGTATTAAAATACGATATTATAAAAACACAAGCTACATAGAACTTACAGGCTTAATAACGGGAATTGATTATATAAGAAAGAAAATTCAAATTAATAATACTGAAAATATTAATGCATGTGACATTATAGAAATTTTAAAAGTATAGAAAAAGCTTCCAGAAAAATCACATTATTTGTATAATAATGTGATTTTTCTACCATTTATTTCTATAAGTTTATCATCTTTTAAATGTTTTAATTCTCTAAACATGGCAGACCTATTTACAGCAATATAATCAGCTAACTCTTTTAAAGAAAATGGCAAACGAAGAGATTTAGATGGAGTATTAATATACTCAATTTCAAAATACTCTAATAACTTATCTCGTATTTGTTTTTTTTCTAATATCCTAACTCTTTTATTTCTTTCCTTAAATTTAATATTAGTAATATCAAATAAATTTCTAAGAAATATATTAAAATATGGATGATTTAAATTTTTGGAATTTAATAATTTATCATAATCAATAACTAACACTTCTGTTTTACCTTTTGAAATAATTTCACAATTATCATCACTAGTACCAGAAATATTTGTTCCAAAAACATCATTTTTAGAAAGGTTTTCCATTAAAATTTCATTTCCATTATATTCAATATATATAATTTGAGCGCTTCCTTCCATAATAATACAAACAATATTTTCGTTTTTTATTGTAGGTAATATTTGCTCATTCTTGTTGTAGGTGTAAGTGTGAACACCTAATAAATCAAGCAATTTACTTATTTGTAATTTAGATAAATCGTCAAAAGGACTCCTCATAAATCATCACCAAAAAAATTTTAACAAAAAATTATAAAAGATGCAAGTGCAACTTTTATGTTTTATAAATTATTGATATAAAATACATATGAAATTAATAAGGGAGGAACAAAAGAAATGAAAATTGTAAAAAGAGATGGACACATTGTAGACTATGATCCAGAGAAAATTAGAGTAGCAATAGGGAAAGCTAATAATGAAGTAAAAGCAAAAGAAAAAGTATCAAAAGAACAAATTAAAGAAATCATAACCTATATTGAAGATTTAGACAAAAAAAGAATATTAGTAGAAGACATTCAAGACATTATTGAGCAAAAGTTAATGGAATTTGATAAATATGAATTAGCTAAAAAGTATATTACATATAGATATACAAGAGAATTAGTAAGAAAAGCTAATACAACAGATAAATCAATAAAAGAGTTAATTGAAGGTGAAAATGAATACTGGAATAGTGAAAATTCTAACAAAAATGCAGAAGTAGTAACAACACAAAGAGACTACTTAGCAGGTATAACAAGTACAGATATAACAAGAAGATTTTTACTTCCAGAAGACATAGTAGAAGCACATGATGCAGGAATAATACATTTTCATGATGCAGATTATTTTGCACAAAATGCGCTACATAATTGTGAACTAATTAACTTAGATGACATGTTACAAAATGGAACAGTAATAAATGGAGTAATGATTGAAAAACCACATAGATTTATAACAGCAGCAACAATTGCAACACAAATTATACTTGCAGTTACTTCCTCAAGTTATGGTGGAGCAACAGTATCACTTACACATTTAGCACCATTTGTAAGATTAAGTTATGAAAAATACTATAAAAAATATGAAGAAAGAAATTTAAGTAAAGAAGACTGCAAAAAATTTGCTATGCAAGATACAAAAAAAGAAGTTGAAGATGGAGTACAAACATTCAATTATCAAGTAAACTCTATGACAAATACAAACGGACAAGCACCATTTTTATCAGTATGTATGTATTTAGGAGAAACAGACGAATATAAAGAAGAACTAGCAATGATAATTGAAGAATTTTTAAAACAAAGAATAGTAGGATTCAAAAATGAAAAAGGTGTTTATATAACACCAGCATTCCCAAAGCTTTTATATATTCTTGAAGAAGACAATATACGTAAAGAAAGTAAATATTGGTATTTAACAAAATTAGCTGCAGAATGTACAGCAAAAAGAATGGTACCAGACTATATTTCAGAAAAAGTAATGTTAGAATTAAAGAAAAACGAATATGGAGAAGGAGAATGTTATCCATGTATGGGATGTAGATCATTCTTAACACCAGATAGAACTATGAGCATTGGAAATATAGCAAAAGCGAAAAACTATGTTGAAGGAAAAGGTAAATATTATGGAAGGTTTAATCAAGGTGTTGTTACAATAAACTTACCAGATGTTGCACTTTCTTCTGGCGGAGATATGGATGAGTTCTGGAAAATATTTGATGAAAGACTAGAATTATGTCATAGAGCATTACAATTAAGACATAAAAGACTAAGCAATGCAACTAGTGATGTAGCACCTATTTTATGGCAACATGGAGCATTAGCAAGGCTAGAAAAAGGAGAATCTATACATGAATTATTACATCATGGATATTCAACCATTTCACTTGGTTATGCTGGTTTATATGAATGTGTTAAATATATGACAGGACATTCACACACAGATAATGGAGAAGGAAAAGAATTTGGAATAAAAGTAATGCAACATCTAAATGATGCAGCAGGTAAATGGAAAGCAGAAGAAGACATAGACTATTCTGTATATGGCTCACCAATAGAATCAACAACATATAAATTTGCTAAATGCTTAAAAGAAAGATTTGGTACAGTAAAAGGTATTACAGATAGAGGATATATTACAAACTCATATCATGTACCTGTATTTGAAGAAATAGATGCATTTTCTAAATTAAAATTAGAAAGTGAATTCCAAAAATTAAGTCCAGGAGGAGCGATTTCTTATATAGAAACACCAAATCTACAAGGAAATTTAGATGTAATAATTGAAGTTATACAATTTATATATGATAACATTATGTATGCAGAGTTAAATACAAAATCAGATTATTGCCAAAAGTGCGGATATACAGGAGAAATATTAATTGATGATAATTTAGAATGGTATTGTCCAAACTGTGGAAATAGAGATCACAATACTTTAAATGTTGCAAGACGTACTTGTGGATACATTGGTACTAACTTTTGGAATAAAGGAAGAACAGAAGAAATAAAAGAAAGAGTATTACATATAGATAATAAGGTGGATGAATAAGCATGAGATACAACTTAATAAGAAAAATGGATATATCAAATGGACCAGGAGTAAGAGTTTCCATATTTATGCAAGGATGTCACTTCCATTGTAAAGATTGCTTTAATAAAGAAACATGGGATTTTAATGGAGGAAAAGAATTTACAGATGAAACAATTGGCAAAGTACTACAACTATGCGAAAAAAATGAAGTGAAAGGATTATCAATATTAGGCGGTGAGCCAATGCACCCAAGCAACATAGAAGGAACTACAAAGCTTGCAAAAGAATTTAAAGAAAAATACCCTAAAAAAAATATATGGGTATGGTCAGGTTTTAAGTATGAAGAGTTAAAAGATAAAGAAGTGTTAAATTACATAGATGTATTAGTAGATGGAATTTATAAAGATGAATTACATGATCCTACTTTGAAATGGAGAGGGTCATCAAACCAAAGAGTGATAGACATTAAAAAAACTTTAGAAAATAATGAACTTAATTTACTAAAATAATAAACTTTTAACAAATAAGAAAGATCAGTTTAATAAACTGGTCTTTTAAAATAGCAAAATGAAATTTTTTTTGATATAATGGAAGAAAAAACAATTGTTAAGTATGGTTGACAAAATTTCAAAGTGAAATTGGTAGTATGCAACTAAAATTTACAGTATAATATTAACAAATGAATAAAAGGAGGAGAAAAAAATGACATTAGGAGAAAGGCTATTTCAATATAGAAATAGTATTAATTTAAGCCAAGAAAAATTGGCAGAAAAAATAGGAGTTACAAGGCAAACAATATCTAAATGGGAAACAGACCAAAGCACACCAGATTTTGATAAAATAGAGCCTCTTTGTAAAGTGTTTGGTATTACTACAGATGAATTAATTAAAGGAGATAAAACTTCAAATAAAGAAGAAATAAAACAAGATCAAGACAATTATAATGAAAAAAGAAATAAGAAAAAGGCTATTATTTTAAGTATAAGTATTTTTCTATACTGTATAGCAACTTTTAGTTTACCTTATATGGTAGAGGTTTTAAATTATGAAGATGCACATGCAGTAATGATTTGGGCAGGTTTATGTACAGTTGCAACTGTTATGCTAGTGTTTTTCTTTGTGGCTTATCCAAAAAAGAAAGATATTAATACACAATCAGATATAAAAGAAAAAATAGAAGAAATTAAGCAAATACAAGAAGAGGTAAATCAAATTGAAAAAAACAATAAAGAGGTAGATACAAAAAACAAAACAGAAGATTTAGTAATAGAAGCATGTGCAATTTTTTTCTTAATAATATATTTATCTGTAAGTTTTTTAACTATGGCTTGGCACATTACATGGATTATATGGCTAGTTTTTGCTTTGGTACAACTTATAATAAAATTAATATTTAGTATGAAAGGAGAAAACAATGAAAAGTAAAGGGGTAAAGCTTTTCTTAATTATTATATTAGCATTAATTGCTATTGCATTAATAAATTTTATGATATATGCACTTATAAATAATAACAAAGATTCTAAGGTAAAATTATCTTTATTCAAATTTGGGAATAATACAGAAAAAATATTTGAAAAAGAATATAATCCAGAGGATTTAGATAAAATTCAAGTAAATGTTTCTTCATCAAATGTAAGAATTGAAAAAGTAGATAGTGACAAAATAAAAATTATAGCTTATGGGGATAAGGATGAGAAGATAAAAGAAAGTATAAAAGAAAAAGAACTTTTAATAAGTAAGGAAAATACAAAAATATTTATTTTTGCAATGTTTTATTGGAGTAAAGAAGAAATTATTATACAAGTTCCTAATAAAGAGTGTAACGAAGAATTTGAAATACATACATCTAGTGGAGATATAATAGCACCAGATTTAGATACTAATAATATACAGTTTGAGTCATCTTCTGGAAAGATAGAATGTGGAAATATAAATAATGGCAAATTAAAAAGTTCATCAGGAAATATTAGTGTTGCTAATGGAAATGAAGTAGAAATACAAGCAAGTTCTGGAAGTATAAAAGCAGGGAATTTTAATAAAATAACAGCAGAAGCATCCTCTGGGAAAATAGAGATTGGAACAATTGAAGAAGGCACAGTAAAAACATCATCTGGAAGAATAACAATTGAAGGAGCAAAAAAGATACAAGCAGAAGCATCTTCAGGAAAAATAGACATTAATACAATAGAAGAATACTGTCATTTGACAACAAGTTCTGGAAGTATAGATGTAGATTCATTAAATATAACAGAAAATTCTTATATAAGTGCTAAATCAGGAAGTGTTAGTATAAAAAGTAAAAATGATATTTATGTAGAAGCAAATAGCAATTCAGGAGGCATTGATATAAAAAATAACAATAGAAAATCAGATATTGAATTAAAGGTAACTACTACTTCTGGAAGTATTAATATAGAATAAGATATATTGTTTGAAGGATATATCAATTAAGTACTTATAGTCTGAACTATAACTTTCAATGTTTTAATATTTGTAATAGAATATGGAATTTTTATTTTATATATGTTATTATTTAGTAAGGATAAAAAAAGGAGCGTATAAAATAGAAGATGAAAAAAATTCTTATTGTAGAAGATGATACAAGCATAAGCAGTGAATTAAAAGACTTATTAGATAATAGTGGATATAACGGAATAATATTAAAGGATTTTGAAAATACTTTTGAAGAGATTAAAAAAGAAAGTCCAGATTTAGTATTATTAGATATAAATATTCCCAAATTAAATGGAGAGATGTTATTACAGAAAATAAGAAAAGAAAGTAATGTACCAGTTATAATGGTAACAAGTAAAAACACAGAAGCAGATGAAGTATTATCAATGAGTTATGGAGCAGATGATTATATAACAAAGCCATACAATCCAACTATACTATTATTAAGAATTAATGCAATTTTTAAAAGAATGGAAAATAATAGTGCAATATTAACTTACAAAGATTTACAGTTAGATCCTAAAAAAGGCATTATCAAAAGCCCAAAAGAAGAATTACTTTTAACAAAAAATGAAATGCTAATATTTACTTTTTTATTAGCAAATAAAGGAAATATTGTAACAAGAGATGAGTTAATGACAGATTTATGGAATAATAATTCCTATATAAATGACAATGCTTTAAATGTAAATGTAAGTAGATTAAGAGCAAAGCTAACAGATTTCGGTTATGATGATGCAATAGAGACAAGAAAAGGTTTAGGATATATATTAAAATAGTTATGAAAGGATAAAAAATAAATGAAATTTAGTAAATACATAAAAGATAACTATTTAACTTTATTGCTATTTAGTTTCATAATAGCGATTATAGAGTTGATATTAATAACCTTTGAAACCAATAAACAAGCAATAATAGGAGTAGCAATTACAGCAATAATAGGTTGTATAGTTGGTATAGTATATAATTTTGAAAGAAAAAGAAAATTTTATAATAAATTTTTAAATGATTTAGATTTATTAGATAAAAAGTATTTAATAACAGAAATGATAGAAAAACCTGACTTTTATGAAGGAAAAATTATATATGATGCTTTATATGAAATAGATAAATCCATGGTTGAAAGAATAAAAGAATATAGTTTAAGTATTGCGGATTTTAAAGAATATATAGAATTATGGATTCATGAAGTAAAATTACCACTAGCGTCAATGAATTTAATCTTACATAATCATAAGGAATTATCGGACAAAAAAGTAGTAGAACAATTAAAAAGAATAGATGATGATGTTGAACAAGTACTGTATTATGTAAGAAGTGAGAATGCAGAAAAAGATTATTTAATTAAAGAAACAGAACTAAAAAAGGTTATATCAAATGTTGCGATAAAAAATAAAGATATATTACTAGAAAACAATATTAATTTTGAAGTAGAGGTAGGAGATACAAAAGTATTTACAGATTCTAAGTGGCTTGAATTTATTATTAATCAAATTGTAAGTAATAGTATAAAGTATGTAAGGGATAATGCAGAGCATTACATAAAAATAACTATTGAGGAAAACAATAAAAATGTAATTTTAAAAATTTATGATAATGGAATAGGAATTGCTAAAAGTGATATTCATAAAGTATTTGATAAAACGTTCACAGGAAAGAACGGAAGAAAAGTAGAAACATCAACAGGAATGGGATTATATATAGTAAAACAGCTTTGTAAAAAATTAGGACATAAAATTACCATAGATTCAGAAGAAAATAAGTATACAGAAGTAAGCATTCTATTTGGTAAAAATGATTTTTATGAGGTAAGAAATAAATAAGTATAATTAAAAATATTTTAAACCTTACAATTTTGTAAGGTTTTGTAATGTTAAAAGAAGGACAAAACAAAATAAATTCTCTATAATGAAAAATGAAAGGAGAGATGAAAGATGTCTGTAATATTAAAAATTGATAAAGTTGAAAAATATTATGGTAGTAAATCTAGTTTAACAAAAGCTTTAGACAATTTATCTTTTGAAATAGATAAAGGAGAATTTGTAGCAATAATGGGAGCGTCAGGCTCTGGTAAAACAACTTTATTAAACTGTATATCTACAATTGACAAAGTAACCTCTGGACACATTTTCGTTGGTGGAGAGGACATTACAAAATTAAGAGGAAATGATTTAAATAAATTTAGAAGGGAGAAGCTTGGATTCATATTTCAGGATTTTAATTTATTAGATACTTTAACAGCTTATGAAAATATTTCTTTAGCACTTTCTATCCAGAATAAAACTGCTAAAGAAATAGAAAATACTGTTAATGATGTAGCAACAAAGTTGGGAATAAAAGAAGTATTAAATAAATATCCTTACCAAATGTCAGGAGGACAAAAACAACGAGTAGCTTCAGCAAGAGCAATTATAACAGAGCCACAAATTGTTTTAGCAGATGAGCCAACAGGAGCTTTAGATAGTAAATCTTCAAAAATGTTATTAGAAAGTTTTGCACACTTAAATGAAAATTTTGATACAACAATTTTAATGGTAACACATGATAGCTTTTGTGCTTCCTATGCAAGTAGAGTTATTTTTATAAAAGATGGAAAAGTATTTAATGAGATAATAAAAGGAAATAGTTCAAGAAAAGAGTTCTTTGACAAGATTATAGATGTTGTAACCTTGCTTGGAGGTGAGGAAGATGCCAACTATTAAATTATCTTTTAGGAATATAAAGAAAAGTATTAAAGATTATGCTATTTATTTTTTTACACTAATATTAGGTGTTGCTATATTTTATGTGTTTAATAGTATTGAAAGTCAAACAGTATTATTGGATGTAAGTAAAAGCACGTATGAGATTATAGACATGATGACAAATATGCTATCTGCTGCAAGTGTTTTTGTAGCCTTTATTTTAGGGTTTTTGATTATTTATGCTAGTAGATTTTTAATGAAAAGAAGGAATAAAGAGTTTGGAATATATATGCTACTTGGTATGAGCAAAAGAAAGATATCAATGGTATTATTTTTTGAAACCATATTAATTGGAATTATATCATTAGTAGTAGGGCTAGGGATAGGAGTAATACTTTCACAACTTATGAGTATGCTAGTTGCAAATATGTTTGAAGCGGATATGAGAAAATATGAATTTATATTTTCAATGGATAGCTGTGTTAAAACATTTATTTATTTTGGAATTATGTATGTAATAGTGATGTTTTTTAATGTAATTAATGTAGGAAAATGTAAATTGATTGACTTAATACAAACAAGCAAAAAATCAGAAACTGTAAAAATGAAAAATCCACTTCTTTGTACAATTATATTTATTGTTTCAAGTATGGTATTAGGATATGCTTATTATATGGTAACAGGTGGTATTGATGCAACAATAAAAACTCCAGAAGATATACTTAAGCCCATTTTGTTAGGTGCAATTTCAACATTTTTCATATTTTGGTCTTTATCTGGATTGATTTTAAAAATTGTTATGAGTATGAAGAATGTATATGTAAAAGGACTAAATACTTTCACACTAAGACAAGTAAGTAGTAAAATTAATACAACTGTATTTTCAATGACTGTTATATCTCTAATGCTATTTGTAACTATTTGTGTTTTGTCAAGTGCTTTATCCTTAAAAAATTCTATGACAGCAAATTTAAATGAATTAGCACCTGCAGATATACAATTATCTATATCTATAAAAGATGATAAGTGGTTAAATCAAGGTTATAGCGTGAAACAAATTGAAAATTCTAAATTGGGTGTTAGAAAAACTCTAGAAGCATTTGACTTTCATCTTGATGATTATCTAAAAGACTATATAGAATATAACTCGTATAGAATGGAAGATTTGACATTTGGAGATTCACTTGGAGATAGTTTAGAATATATAAAAAATAATTCAACATCAATGATTCCATACAATATGCCAGAAGAAATTATGACAATAAGTGATTATAATAAAGTAGCGAAATTTTATGGAAATGAAGAATATACATTAAATGAGGATGAATATATCATTATTGCAGATTATGATTCTATGGTTAGTATAAGAAATGTTGCACTAAAAAATAATCAAAAACTTACCATATTTGGTTATACTTTAAAACCAAAATATAAAGAATGTCAGAATGGATTTACGGAGATGTCAAGTAATCATATAAATTCTGGAATTATAATAGTACCGGATGAGGTTGTAAGAGGACAAAATACTTCGTTTAATTCTATAATAGGAAATTATTATACAACTTCTTTAGATGAACAACGAGAAATACAACAACAAATTAGAAATTTAAGTAATAATCCACAAGCATCAGAATACAGTATGCCATCAATTAATAGTAGGGTGGATATAAGTGAAGCTAGCATTGGATTGGGAGGGTTAGTAACATTTTTAGGCTTATACTTAGGAATTGTATTTTTAATTGCGAGTGTTGCAATTTTGGCATTAAAAGAATTAACAGAAAACACAGATAATAAAGAAAGATATAAGATGCTTAGAAAACTTGGAGTAGATGAAAAAATGATTAACCAATCTTTATTTAGACAAATTGCAATATTTTTTATGTTTCCACTATTAATAGCAATTATTCATTCTATATTTGGAATAACATTTTGTAGTTATATTATATCTACATTTGGAAATAAACAGTTATTAAATTCAATTATTATGACAGCTATATTTATTATAGTTATTTATGGGGGATACTTTTTAATAACTTATGTATGTAGCAAAAATATTATAAAAGAGAGATAGATATCCTAAAACAGAGAAACTGTAATGGTTTCTCTGTTAGTTTTAACTTTAACGTTTGATACTTTTTCAAGTATCAAACACCATTATATAAACCCCCTTATTTACAAAATACCCCATAAGGTATATAATACATTTATATTCTTGTGTAACAAGGGATTTAGAGAATGGAAAATTAGAAGTAATAGAAGAATTAATAAGTTTATTCAAAAAATTTAATAAATAAGAAAAGAGGAAAGGTAATGGAATTTATTTTTGAAAGAAATATTAATTATTATGAAACAGATAAAATGGGAGTTGTACATCATTCAAATTATATACGATATTTAGAAGAAGCAAGGTGTAAGTGGCTACAAAGTGTTAATATGCCTTTTGAAGTTTTAGAAGAAAATGGTGTTACGATACCAGTTTTAGGAGTAAATTGTACATATAAATATCATGTAACATTTGGAGATACAATAATTATAAAACCTTATGTAAAAGAATATACAGGTGTAAAAATGACAGTGGGGTATGAAGTTACGAACAAAAATACAGGAAAACCAGTATTAATAGGAGAAACGAAACATTGTTTTACTGATAAAAATTTAAAACCAGTTAATTTGAAAAAATACAAAAAAGAATTTAGTGACAAATTTGAAGCTTTATTAAAAAATGAAAAGGAGAGATAAAAGATGAGTGAGATAAAATTAAATGTTAATGGAATGGTATGTAATGGATGTGAAAATAGAGTAAAAAATGCTTTAAGTAATATAGAAGGAATTCAAGAGGTAATAGCTGATTATAAAAGTGGAACAGTTACAATTAAAGCAAATGACAATATTGATGTAAACACAATAAAAGAAAAAATAGAAGATATTGGATTTGAAGTAAAGGAAGATTAGGTATGAAAAATATAATTTTGTCAATAGAAGGTATGACTTGTAGTGCTTGTTCAAATGGATTAGAAAAATATTTAAACAAACAAAATGGTATTATTAATGCAAATGTTAATCTTGTAATGGCAAATGCAAGTATAGATTATGATGAAAATATATTAGACCAAGAGAAAATAGAAAAATACGTAAAACAAGCAGGATTTGCAAGCGCTGGAATATTTAAAGAGTTCAAAATTGAAGAAAAAAGTAAAAAGGAAAAAATAAAGTTTATAATATTTTCAATTTTAGCAGTAATTTTAATGTATATTTCAATGGGACACATGATAAATTTACCTATAATTTCAATATTAAATCCACATAAAAGTCCTATTATTTATACTAGCACCTTGCTAATTTTAACAATTTTATTTTTAATATATGGATATGATATTTTAAAAAATGGTTATAAAAATTTAATACACAGAATTCCTAATATGGATACATTAGTAACAATAGGAGTAATTAGTAGTTTTATTTACAGCTTGTATGCTATGTATATGGTTATTAAAGGCAATCATAATTACATTATGAACTTGTATTTTGAATCATCAGCAATTGTAATTTATTTTGTAAAATTAGGAAGATATTTAGACAAGATAAATAAAGACAAAACAAAAGAAGCAATAAAAAAATTAGTAGAAATAACTCCAAACCAAGCAACAGTTGAAATAAATGGAGAAGAAAAGATTGTAACATTAGATGAAATAAAAAAAGGAAATATTTTAATAAGTAAGCCAGGAGAAAAAATTGCAGTTGATGGAGAAATAATAGAAGGAAAAGCACATTTAGATGAGGCTTTTATAACAGGAGAAAGCAAACCAACAACAAAAACAATAAGTGGAAAAGTTGTTGCAGGAAGTTTAAATTTCGATGGTTATATAAAATATAAAGCAGAAAAAATAGGAAAAGAGTCAACAGTATCGGAAATTGTAAGATTAGTAATTGAAGCTAGTAATACAAAAGCACCAATAGCAAAAATTGCAGATAAAATTTCAGGCTATTTTGTACCAATAGTTATAATAATTGCTATTATAACGTTTATTGTTTATTTGTTGTTAGGATATGATTTATCAATAGCAATAGAAACTTTCGTAACAATATTAGTAGTAGCTTGTCCTTGTAGTTTAGGATTGGCCACCCCACTTGCAATAATTGTAGGTGAAGGAGTATGTGTTAGTAATGGAATATTAGTAAAAAAGAGTGAGATACTAGAAAATGCTTCAAAAATAAATACAATTATTTTTGATAAAACAGGAACATTAACATACGGGAAATTAAAAATTTCAGAAATCTATAATTATAGTAAGTTTAATAATGATGAACTAATACAATTAGCAGGAAGTTTAGAAGCAAATTCAACACATCCTATAGGAAAGGCATTTACAGATTATATGGAAGAAAAAGGACAACAAAAATTGCAAGTGAATAATTTTGAAAATATATCAGGATATGGTATTATAGGAAAAATTGAAAATCAGGAGATTATACTAGGCAATAGGAAAATTGTAGAAAAATATAAGATAGAAAATAAATACTTAGAAGATGAAAAAAAATTAGCATCAAATGGAAACAGTATAATATATGTCATAAAAGATAAGCAAATAATAGCATTAATAGGAGTAAATGATATTGTAAGACAAAATGCAAAAGAAGTTATAGAAAAATTAAACAAAAAACATATTCAAACTATTATGCTAACAGGAGACAATCAAGAAACAGCAGAAAAAATTGGAAAGGAAATTGGAATCACAAATGTTATTGCAAATGTATTGCCATCTGAAAAAGCAGATATAGTAAAGAAATTAAAAGCAGAAAATAAAAAAGTAATGATGTGCGGAGATGGAATAAATGATAGTCCTGCATTGGCTAATAGCGATATTGGAGTAAGTGTAAAAAGTGGTACAGATATAGCAATGGACTCATCAGATGTAATATTAACTCAAAATGATTTAAACTCTATTTTAAAATTAATCAATATTAGTGAAAAAACAGTAAGAAATATCAAACAAAATTTATTTTGGGCATTTTTCTATAATACTTTAATGATACCAATAGCTATGGGAATACTAAAAACAATAGGAATTTCAATAAATCCAATGATTGCAAGTTTAGCAATGGTATTTAGTAGTCTTACTGTTATAGCAAATGCTTTAAGATTAAGAAATATAAATGTAACCTAGACATAGATATCCTACTTTGATATAATTCATTTACAAGGAATGAGTATATTATAAAAAAGGTGATAAAATTGAAAAATGTATTTATAGTAACAGGAGCAAATGGATTTCTAGGAAACAATATAGTAAGAAAATTAATACAAAATAAGGAAAATGAAGTTAGAGCACTCGTTCTACCAGAAGATAATATAAATTCACTGGATGGTCTAAATTGTAAAATTTATAAGGGGGATGTTACACAAAAAGATTCCTTAAATGATATATTTGATATAAAAGAAGCGGATGTAACACTATATGTAATTCATTGTGCTGCAATTGTATACATTAAAACAAAATACAATCCAAAAGTATATGAAGTTAATGTAAATGGAACTAAAAATGTAATCGAAAAAGTATTGGAGAAAAAAGCAAAGTTGGTTTATGTAAGTAGTGTTCATGCAATTACAGAGAAACCTAATCATGAAGTTATTACAGAAATAAAAGATTTTAATCCTGATAAAGTAGAAGGGCAATATGCAAAAACAAAAGCTGAAACTGCAAAATATGTTTTAGAAATGGTGCAAAGCAGAGGATTAAATGCATGTATACTACATCCATCAGGAATTATAGGACCTTACGATTTTGGAAATAGTCATTTAACACAATTAATGATCGATTTTGCTAATAGAAGATTGAAGGCTTGTGTAGATGGTGGCTATGACTTTGTAGATGTTAGAGATGTAGCAGACGGAATAATAAGTGCGTGTTATAAAGGAAAAGCTGGTGAATGCTACATTTTGTCTAATAGGTTTATAACTATAAAAGAATTATTAGATACAATTAGTAAAGTTAGAAATACAAAAATGATAAAATCATTACTCCCAATGTGGTTTGCTAAATTTACAGCACCTTTATCAGAAAAATATTATGCAATTTTAAAACAACCACCATTATACACAAAGTATTCACTTTATACGTTAAAATCAAATGCTAACTTTTCTAATGAAAAAGCCAAAAAAGAATTAAATTATAAGAATAGAGAATTAGAAGAAACAATAAAAGATACATTACAATGGCTACAAAAAGAAGGCAGAATTAAGTAAATATAATAATTTGAAAGTGAGAAATAAAATATAATTAAGTAAATTGGTAGATAAAATAATTTGGAGGTTAGTTATGAGAAAAAGTATAAAAATAATTTTAATAATTTTAGTGGCTTTTTTAGTAGTCTTTATAGTAGATACAGCACAAGCAAAAATATTTAATAATAGACCATTTTTTAAAATTACACAAAGCTATAATGCTGGAAATGTATATCAAAAAGATATAGGCGTTTTAGTTTACACATATAATTTTATAAACGGAGAGAAAAAAACAGTTTTTAGATGGGAAAAGTATGCTCCACCAGTAGGAAAACCTGTAGATTTAGAAGTTGTTAATACAGAAAGCTATAAAAAATATGATAAAGTAATAGATAATGTCAAATTAGAATTAAATATTCCAAATGAGTGGAAATATGAAGAAATAGAAAAAGATGAAAAAAATGTACTGGAAGAACATCAGAAGATATAGTTTTAAATAATGGAAAAGAAGCAACCATTGGATATTATGATGGAAATAAAAATTGGAGTGATATTTCATTTTATAGTATTAATAAAAATATAGCAGTTATAAATAATGGTTTAATCAACGCTGAAGCAAATGAAGCAATAGATGTTATTAAAACTATAAATATTATTGAAAATAATTCTACGAATAATTAATAATAAAAATCATTATAGCTGGGGTGTTGAGTTTAGAGTTCAAGAAAAGGTTAATGGAGAATGGAAAGATTTAGGCTTATTGTATCTATGGAGGAGAAAAATATTCTGAAAAAGAAGCAGATATTAAGTTATCTGCCTTTATGCTTTTTAGGCATAAACAACTATGCAATATAAGTATTGGCAAAAAATAAAACTTTGGTATATAATACAAATAAAAAATGAAAGGAATGATATAAATGAGTGGAGAATTAAAATTAGTTCAAGAATGGGACAAAACATTTCCAAAAAGTGAAAAAGTAAATCATAAAAAAGTTACTTTTTCTAATCGTTATGGAATTAGATTAGTTGCAGACTTATATGAGCCTAAAAATTCACAAGGAAAACTACCTGCAATAGCAGTATGCGGACCTTTTGGAGCAGTAAAAGAACAATGCAGTGGTTTATATGCACAAACTATGGCAGAAAGAGGTTTTTTAACAATAGCATTTGATCCATCATTTACAGGGGAAAGCACAGGAACACCTAGATATATGGCAAGTCCAGATATAAATACAGAAGATTTCCAAGCAGCAGTAGACTTTTTATCAGTTCAAGAAAATGTTGATTCAGAAAAAATAGGAATTATTGGAATATGTGGATGGGGAGGAATGGCTTTAAATGTAGCAGCATTAGATACAAGAATAAAAGCAACAGTAGCTTCGACTATGTATAATATGTCAAGAATGGCAGTAGGTGGTTATAATGATGTAGCAAACAATGAAGAATCACACTATGAAATGAAAAAAGAAGCAAATAAACAAAGAACGATTGACTATAAAAACGGAAGTTATGAAAGAGCAGGAGGATGTATGGAATTGCCTGTTCCAGAAGATGTACCATTTTTTGTTAAAGATTATAGTGAATATTATAAAGGAAGAGCATATCATTCAAGAAGTTTAAATTCTAATGAAGGATGGAACAAAATAGGAACAATGTCTTTTATGAATCAACCTATACTTTGCTATTCAAATGAAATTAGAAGTGCAGTATTAGTTATTCATGGAGATAAAGCACATTCATATTATATGGGAAAAGATGCTTATAATGATATGGTTAAAGATAGCAAATATGCAGATAACAAGGAATTATTGACTATACCTGGAGCAGTCCATACAGATTTATATGATAATTTAGATGTTATTCCATTTGACAAGATAGAAGAATTTTTTAAAACAAATTTAAAATAAAAAAAGAAAATAACTGGAAAAATAAAATCCAGTTATTTTTGTTCTATATTATAGTTTTCAATAGTATTTTTTAAACACTCTAAAAACTTTTCAGAAGCCTTTGACAATATCTGATATTTTTTCCAAACAAGATTAATCTCTAATTCAGGCATATTTTTTAGAGGTCTAAAACAAAGATTACTACTTCCAGAAGTATTAATCAATTTATCCAAACAAATTACATACCCAAGACCTTCATCTGCTAATAAAGAAGCGTTATAGATAAGATTGTAAGTAGAAAACACATTTAATTCAGAAAGGTCTTTTTTAAACCATTTACGAATAACAGAAGAGTTACTTATTTGTCTTGAAATAATAAGAGGCTTATCATATAAATCTTCTGGTGTAATATAATCTTTTGAAGAAAGTTTAGAGTTATTTTTCATTAAAATTCCCCACACATCTTTAATAGGAAATGTTAGATAATTATATTTATCAGTATTAATATCGCCTAAAAAAATACCAAAGTCAATCAACCCTTTATCTAGGTTTTCTTGAACATCTTGTCCATCATCACTAGCAATATGATAATGGATATTAGGATAGTTTTCTTTTAAATCTCGTGCTACCTGTGCAATTAAGCGAATACCATCCGTTTCTCCAGTTCCAATATAAATATCTCCAGAAATTTGTGTATCATCAGATAATTTTATTTCTTTTTCTGTTTTATCAACTAAATTAACAATTTCTTCTGCTCTTTTTCTAAAAAGCATACCATCTTCAGTTAAAGTTATTTTTTTACTACTTCTAATCAGTAATTGTTTTCCTAGTTCATCTTCTAAATCTTTTAATTGTCTTGAAAGCGTTGGTTGTGTTAAATGTAAATATTCAGCAGCCTTTGAAAAACTCTGCTCTCTTGCAACTGCTAGAAAATATTGTAATAACCTCAATTCCATATCTTATATCATTCCTTTCCTTTAAATATTATCACAACACCATATGCCTGTCAAGCATAGGATATTATACGAAATAAGTATTGGTAATCTGAAATAACTTGTGTTAAAATGAAAATAATAAAAAAGAAATAGGAAACAATTCAGCATTACAAAGCTTAGGCAATAAAACTATTTTTATAAATTATGCAAATTGAAAGAAAGAGTGGAACTATTATGTTAAAAGAAGATAAATTAAAGGAAATAATAGAAAATTTAAAAGATGGTGATTTTACAGATGAAGAAATACAAGAATTTATAAAATTACATAAGGCTAAAGATTTAGAAGGAGAATGTAAATGTATTGCTAAAAAAAGAAAGAAATTATTAGATAAAGTTCATAAAAATGAAAAATGTATTAGTTGTTTAGATTATCTAACATATCAAATAGAAAAAATAAACAAATAGATAACGGAGGATTAAAAATGGTAAAAAAAGTAATACAAAATAAAAAATTTGATGAAGAAAGAGCATTATATAATTTAAAACATACAGAAGTGAATAATTGCATTTTTGCAGGGGGGCAAGATGGAGAATCTGTTTTAAAAGAAACTAGAAATATATCAGTAAAAAATTGCAAATTTTCATTGAGATACCCTTTATGGCACGCAAAAAAATATGAATTAATAAATTCTAGTTTTGATGAATTAACTAGAGCTCCAATTTGGTATTCAGATGATGGAATAATTGATAATTGCGAATTAAATGGAATTAAACTTTTAAGAGAATGTCATAATACAACAATTTTAAATTCAAAAATTACATCACCAGAATTTGGATGGAAATGTAGTGATATAGAAGTAAAAGACACAACTATAAATTCAGAATACATATTTTTAGATAGTAAAAATGTAAAATTAAATAATGTGAAATTTACAGGCAAATATTCATTTCAATATATGGAAAATTTAGAAATAGATAATTGTGAGTTAAATACAAAAGATGCTTTTTGGCATAGTAAAAATGTAATAGTAAGAAACTCTATTGTAAAAGGAGAATATCTTGCTTGGTTTTCAGAAAATTTAACATTAATAAATTGCAAAATTATAGGAACGCAACCTTTATGTTATTGTAAAAATCTAAAACTAATAAATTGCGAAATGGAAGATACAGATTTATCTTTTGAATATTCAGATGTAGAGGCAGACATAAAAGGTCATGTAGTATCTGTCAAGAATCCTAAATCTGGAACAATTACAGTAGATAGTATAGGAGAAATTATTAACGAAGATTCTATCATGGAAGTAAACGGAAAAGTTATTATAAGGGAGGAATAGAAAAATGAATAAGAAAGTGATATTCATATTAATTATAATTATTTTAATTGTAATTGCTGGAGTAGGAGCATTTTGCATAATTGAAAAAAATAATACAACAAATGAAATTGATACTAATAATTATAGTAATATTGATGATAATTTAACAAATTCTGTAAATGGGGGTGGAATAAATAACGATATTCAAAAAAATGAACAAAATAGCAATAATGTAGATAATCAAGCAATAACTACAAATAATAGTTCAAATTCTAATAATACAGATAGGGAGGAAAATATGAAATTATATATTAAGGTAAATAATAGAACATTAACAGCAACATTAGTAGATAATTCTTCTACTAGAGCATTAATAGAAAAATTAGAAAATAATGATATAACAATAAATATGAGTGATTATGGCAATATGGAAAAAGTAGGTGGATTTGGATTTAGTTTGCCTACAAATAATGAAAGTATTAATACTGAAGCAGGAGATTTGATTTTATATCAAGGAAATTCATTAGTTATCTATTATGATACAAACAGTTGGAATTTTACAAGACTTGGAAAAATAGATAATGTCAATCAAAGAGAATTAAAACAAATATTAGGTAATGGTAATGTAGATGTTACTTTATCATTATCAGAATAAAAGTTAAAAAAACATTGACACGATAAAATTGGAGAAAAATATGAAAAAGAAAATAAGAATAATTATTAATATTTTAATGACTATATTTTTTATTACACTAATGGGTTACCATATAACAGGAAACAAAATACATGAATATTTAGGAGTTATTACACTTTTATTAGTCATTATTCACAATATATTAAATATTAGATGGTATAAAAGCATAGTAAAAGGAAAATACAATTTTCAAAGAATATTTTTAACAATGATAGACCTATTATTACTAATAGATACCATAGGAATAGCAATTAGTAGTATGATAATTTCATCTGAAGTATTTGAATTTTTAAATATCCAAACAACAATGTTTGGAAGAAGATTACACATGGTTACAACCTCATGGGGATTCATACTTATATCTGCACATATTGGTTTACATCTAGGAAGTTTAATAATTAAACTAAAAGATAGATTAAAAAATAGTACATTTGAATATGTCTATTACTTTATTTTATTAGCAATTATGTTATTTGGTGGATATAGTTTTATTACAACAAGATTTTGGGAAAATATGTTTTTATTAACTGATTTTAGTTTTTTTGAATTTGATAAAAGCACAATAATTATTTATTTGGAATATGTTGCAATTCTAATATTTGTAGCTTTTATCATATATGGAATTATCCATATAACCAAAAATATAATAAATAAATTTAAGAAGGGAGGAAAAAAGATATGAGTAAAAAAATAGTTGCTCTAATAGTTATTTTATTAATTGTAGTAGTAGGAGTAGTTGCAACTTTATTATTGCAAGGAAATTCTAATAATGAAAATCAAAGTGAGGAAAATAGAAATTTAATAGCAGAAACAGAAGATACTCAAAACAATGAAACAATAAATAATGTAAACACAGAAAGTAATGAAACAGAAACAGATACAGATACAGAAACGGACACACAAAATGGGAAAGCACTAATCGTATATTTTTCACAAAGTGGAAACACACAAACAGTTGCAAATTTTATACATGAAGCAGTAGGCGGAGATATTGTAAGATTAGAAACAGTAAAAACATATTCAAGCAATTACAATGATTTACTAGATGAAGCACAAGAAGAACAAAGAAATAATGCAAGACCAGAATTAAAAACAAAAATAGATAATATAGAAGAATATGACACAATATTTTTAGGATACCCAAATTGGTGGGGAGATATGCCAATGCCATTATACACATTTTTAGAAGAATATGATTTATCAGGAAAAACAATAGCCCCATTTGTAACAAGTGGAGGAAGTGGATTTTCAAATACAATAAGAACAATAAGAGAATATGAGCCTAATGCAAATGTTGTAGAAGGATTATCAATTAGTGGTTCATCAGCAGGTAGTTCACAAGATGAAGTAGAAGAATGGACTAGTAGTCTAGGATTTTAAGGAGATAAGATATGAGTAAAAAAATAATAACCTTAATCATTTTCATATTAATTATATTAATTGTAGGAATCGCAATATTTTTTATAAATAACAGAAATACACCAAATGCTAATACAGCAACAGAACCTCAAAATATTACAACTGCTGATGATGGACTAATACTTGTGCAAGGTGGAACTTTTGAAATGGGAAGTCCAGAAACAGAATTACAAAGAGTAGATGATGAAACAAGGCATAGTGTAACATTAGATAGTTTTTATATAGGTAGATATGAAGTAACACAAAAAGAATATGAAGAAATAATGGGAGAAAATCCAAGCAACTTTAAAGGAGAAAATTTACCAGTAGAAAGTGTTACATGGTATGATGCTATTAACTTTTGTAATAAATTAAGTGAAAAACAAGGTCTAACACCAGTTTATACAATAAATGGAGAAAATGTAAGTTGGGATAGGTCAGCAAATGGATATAGACTACCAACAGAAGCAGAATGGGAATATGCAGCAAGAGCAGGAACAACAACACCATTTAACACAGAAGATTCCATAGGAGCAGAAGAAGCAAACTTTTATGGGCATTATCCTTATGGAATTGAAGAAAATTATTTCTCACAAGAAAATTTAGAAACAAAGCCAGGAGAATATAGACAAGAAACGGCCCAAGTAGGAAGTTTTAGCCCTAACAAATGGGGATTATATGATATACATGGAAATGTAAGAGAATGGTGTTTTGATTACTATGGAGAATATGATTTAGAAAATACAAATAATCCATCAGGACCAAATGAAGGAACTTTAAGAGTAAATAGAGGTGGTGGATGGAATGATTATGCGAAACACATGAGAAGTAGTTATCGTGGTTCACAAACACCAGACCAAGCAATGAGTAATACAGGATTTAGAATAGTAAGAAATGCAGAAGAATATACAAATAGCCAAATTATTAGCAATACAAACCAAAACAATGCAGAAAATACAAATGGAAAAATGTTAATAGCATATTTTTCATGGAGTGGAAATACTGAAAATGCAGCACAAATGATTCAAGAAAAAACAGGAGCAGATTTAGTAGAACTTGAATTAGTAAACCCATATTCTTCAAACTATAATCAAGTATTAGATGAAGCTCAAAGAGATTTAAACCAAAATGCAAGACCAGAATTGAAAACAAAAATAGAAAATATGGATGAATATTCTACTATAATGATAGGTTATCCAAACTGGTGGGCAACAATACCAATGCCTATTGCAACATTTTTAGAGGAATATGATTTTAGTGGAAAAACAATTATACCATTTTGTAGTCATGGTGGAGGAGAATTTGGGCAAAGTATTACAGATATATCAAAATTAGCACCTAACTCAAAAATAGGCGAAGGATTAAGTATTCATTATTCAGGAGGTTCTAGTTTGTCAAGTGATATTGATGAATGGATTGAAAAAAATAATATAAAATTATAAATAAAGGAGTGTGTTTAAAATGGAAAAACAAATAGCAGGGAGAAGAGATTTAGGAGATTTTGCACCTAAATTTGCAGAATTAAATGATGATGTATTATTTGGAGAAGTGTGGTCAAGGGAGGATAAATTATCTTTAAAAAATAGGTCAATTGTTACAATTACTGCGTTAATTAGTAAAGGAATAGTAGATAGTTCATTAAAATATCATTTAGAAACAGCAAAAAATAATGGTATAACAAAAACAGAAATGGTAGAGATATTAACCCATTTGGCATTTTATGCAGGATGGCCAAATGCTTGGGCAGCATTTAGAATGGCAAAAGAAGTATATACAGATTATGAAGAAAAAGAAGAACATGGTGGATTCTTTGGAATGGGAGAACCAAATGTAAATTTTGCAAAATATTTTATTGGAAATTCATATCTAAAACCATTAGCAAAAATGGAAAATATATTTATTGCAAATGTAACATTTGAACCAAAATGTAGAAATAATTGGCATATTCACAAAGCAACAAGTGGTGGAGGTCAAATATTAATATGTGTTGAAGGAGAAGGATGGTATCAAGAAGATGGAAAACCAGCACAAAGTTTAAAACCAGGAGATATTGTAACAATACCAGCAAATGTAAAACATTGGCATGGAGCAAAAAAAGATTCTTGGTTTAGTCATTTAGCAGTAGAAGTACCAGGAGAAAATACTTCAAATGAATGGTTAGAACCAGTAAGTGATGAAGAATATGATAAATTATAGTTCAGCAAAAAATGGAGGAAGTTATGAAAATAGTAGTATTAACAGGAAGCCCACATAAAAAGGGAACTTCAAACACTTTAGTACAAGAATTTGTAAAAGGAGCAACAGAAACAGGTCATGAAGTCGAAGTGATAGACATAGCAAAATCAAATATACATCCTTGTCTAGGTTGCGAAGCTTGTGGAATGAATGGAAATTGTGTTCAAAAAGATGATGGAAATGAGATATTAAGCAAAATTTTAAATTCAGAAGCCATTGTTTTTGCAACACCAGTATATTACTTCGGTATGAGTTCACAATTAAAAATAATAATAGATAGATTTTATGCAAGAAATGGAGCAATTACAAATAAGCATTTAAAAGCAGCACTTATCACAACTGCATGGAATAATGATAATGTTGTTATGAGTGCAATAGAAAAACATTTTCAAATTATATTTGATTACTTGAATTTTGAAAACAGAGGAATGGTATTAGCGAAAGGCTCTGGATATGTAGAAATGATGCCAGATGAATATTATAAACAAGCCTATGAATTAGGTAAAAATATATAAGGAGTGAGGACAATGACAATAGATTTTCATGCTCATCCAATACCTGAAAATTTTAAAATAGGATTAAAAAATATGGGAATAAATCCAATAGAAGATGATGGCTTTCCACTTCCTGATTGGAGTATAACAGAACATTTAGACTTTATGGAAAAAGCCAATATAGACTATACTGTTTTATCTTTGCCATCTCCACATATTCATAATGGGAATAATGAAAAATCAAAAAAATATGCAAGATTAATCAATGAAGAATTAAATAATGTAGTAGATAAAAACAAAGATAAAATGGGATTTGTAGCTTGTTTACCACTTCCAGATATTGAGGCATCAATAGAAGAAATTAAATATAGTTTTGATGAATTAGGAGCATTAGGAGTAAAAGTTCCAACAAATTCAAACAGTGTATATTTAGGAGATAAAAAATTAGATAAAGTATTCAAAGAACTTGATAATAGAAAAGCATTAGTAATCATTCATCCCAATAGAGCAAGAAAAGTGCCAGATAATGTCATAACAAGTACAACAGCAGCACTATATGAATATCCAACAGACACAACAAGAGCAATACTAAATATGATTGCAAATAATACTATGGTAAAATTTCCTAATATAAAATTTATAGTACCGCATACAGGTTCATTCTTGCCATATATGTTACAAAGATATAAAGGTATATCAAATATACTAGCTTCAAAAGGTATGATGGAAAGTGTAAATGTAGAAGATAATATAAAAAACTTATATTTTGATATAGCAGGAGATCCAGAGCCAATAGCACTTGATATGTTACTTATGATAGCAGATGAAGAACATATAGTTTTTGGAACAGACTATCCTCATTCTCCTGCTCCAGTAATATTAAATAAGAAAGAGCATTTTGAAAAAAATGAAAAATGGAAAACTATTATAAATAAAATTTATACTGAAAATGGGAAAAGACTTTTAAACATATCATAATAGTATTGTTTTAGTTACGTTAATTGATAGAACTAACAATTAGCACTAAATAAACATCCCCTTTTATTTTAAAGAAAATTATTTTGCAATGTCAGTTTAATGTAGAATAATTTTCTTTTTTGTGCTATTATATAACAAATAGTAATTGCACTAAACTGCTGTCGCAGTGGTCGTTTAAGTCAGTATATAGCTCTGTTGCCATAAATAACCATTGATTTTAGTATAACACATCCTTTATAATTATGATAGAGGATGTGTTATATTTATGAGATTAATTAAATGCTATGGAAAAAAGCTAATATTAAAAGAACTTAAAAAAAGTTATAACTTTTTTATTAAGGAAGTAAATATTAATAAAAAAAGTTTGGGATATGGATTAATAAGAGATAAAACCTTATTAGCCAATGACATAGCAAGTATAGCTTCAGTAGGATATGGTCTAGGAGCATTAATAATTGGAATAGAACATAAATGGATTAGTTATCAAAAAGCTTATGATAGAG
Source organism: uncultured Clostridia bacterium (assembly GCA_944390975.1). Lineage (GTDB taxonomy): Bacteria > Bacillota > Clostridia > TANB77 > CAG-508 > RGIG8482. Next base: position 32,774 of record CALXRX010000001.1, read on the forward strand.
TCAATAGAACACTTGATACATTTATCAATAATGTAGAAGGCAAAAATGGTTTTTACTATCATTTTGTGAATATGCAAACAGGAAAAAGAGAATGGAATTGTGAAATATCAATAATAGATACAGCAATATTTATATGCGGTGTAATAACAGCAGGGGAATACTTTGGAGGGACTATAAAGAAAAAAGCAGAAATATTATATAAACAAATTAATTGGGAATGGTATAGAAATAAAGAAACGAATTACTTTTATATGGGATATACTCCTGAAAAAGGGTTTTGGGGACATTGGGATATGTATGCAGAACAATTAATGCTATATGTTTTAGGTGTAGCTTCACCAACATATCCAATAAACAAAAGTATGTATTATGATTTTAAACGAAAAAAGAAAGACTATAATGATATAGAAGATATAATATATACATATTGTGGAACATTATTTACATATCAATTTTCTCATGCATGGATTAATTTTAAGAATATAAAAGATAAAGATGATATTAATTGGTTTGAAAATTCAATTAAGGCTACAAAAGCTAATAGACAATATTGTATAGATAATAAAGACAAATTTAAAACTTATAATGAAAATTCTTGGGGATTAACGGCTTGTTTATCTCCAAAAGGATATATAAGTTGTGGAGCAAAACCATGTGATGTAGATTTAGATATAGAAAATGATGGAACTGTAACCCCATGTGGAGCAATAGGTTCAATAGTATTTACGCCACGAGAAAGTATAAAAGCAATTGAGAATTACTATAATAATTTTCCTAAATTATGGGGAAAATACGGATTTAAAGATGGTTATAATTTAGAAGGTATCAAGGAATGGTTTGCAAAAGAATATATTGGAATTGATAAGGGCATAGAACTAATAATGATAGAAAATTATTTAAATGGTACTATATGGAAGTACTTTATGAAAAATAAATATATTCAAGAAGGACTAAGAATGTTAGAATTTTCAGAAATCAATCAAAAATATAGTCATGTATAAATTTGCAAAACATAAGAAAACTCTTTAAAATAGATATTATGTAGATTATGTCTACAAATATTTATTGAAAGGAGTTTTTTCTTATGTGTAACGAGGAAATAATAAAGCATATGGAAGAAGACATGACATTTAGAGGTCTAGCAGAAAGAACAAAAAAATCATATATTTGGAGAGTGAGCAAATATATGGAATTTCACAAAGGAAAAGATATAGAAAAATTAACAGAAGATGATATTAGAGCTTTTCTAAAATATCTAGTAGAAGATTGTAAAAACAAAAGACGAGATATAAACACATATAATAGTGCAATACGATTTATGTATGGTAGAACTTTAAACAAAGTATTGAATTTAAAGAGAATACCATTATTTAAGATACAAAAGAATAAGCCAGAGGTATTTACCAAAGATGAATTAAAAAGATTTTTTGAAGCATGTAATGATGGCTTTTATTATTCATTATTGTATAAAGCAATGTTTATGACAGCTTATGGCGGAGGATTAAGATTATCAGAATTATGCAATTTAAAAATATCGGATATTGATAGTAAAAACATAAGAATATTAGTACGAGAAGGAAAAGAAAGCAAATATAGATATACCTTGCTATCACAAAAAAATCTTGAAATATTAAGAGAATATTTTAAAGTATATAGACCAAATCATCCAGAAGGATATTTATTCGTATCTCCGATGACTCATGCTAAATATGGTTTATCAGGACCAGAGATTGCTTTTCGTAGAATAAGAAAGAAAGCAGGAATCATGAAAAAAGTAACAGTGCATGGATTAAGACATAATTTTGCTACAGATTTAATAGAAAATGGATTAGATATATTGCATTTACAAAAATTACTTGGACACTCTGGAATAAGGTCAACAATGGAATATTTGCATTTAGCAAATGTAGAAAGAGATATAGTAAGTCCATTAGATAGGCTGTATAGGTCAGGTGATGACAATGCCTGAACTGCAAAATATACTAGAACAATATGGAAAGCAGTATAAAGAAAAACACAATTTACCGATATATGTAAAGAAAACATTAAATGCAATAGAAAAATGTAGAACAGCAGAATTAGGAACACATGAAGATATATGCGACCACTGTGGACATAAACAAATTAGTTACAACTCTTGTAGAAACAGACATTGCCCTAAATGTCAGACATCAGCAAAAGAAAAATGGATATATAATCAAAAGTTTAATGTATTAAATGTTCAATATTTCCATGTAGTATTTACAATACCAGATGTACTAAATAAAGTAGTATATTACAATCAAACAAAAATGTATAATGTACTATTTAAATCGGTATCAGAAACATTACAAGAACTAGCAAATGATAAAAAGTACTTAGGAGCACAAATTGGATTTACAACTATACTTCATACTTGGGGACAAAACTTAAAAGACCACCCACATATACATTGTATAGTACCAGCTGGAGGACTTGATAGTTTAGGAAAATGGCGAAATAGTAAAAAGAAGTTCTTTATACCAGTAAAAGTATTATCTAAGGTATTTAGGGGAAAATTCATATACTACATGAAACGAGAAAAACTGGACTACTACAAAGAAATTGAAGAACTAAAAGTTATAGAAGAATTTGATAAATTTATATCATCACTTTATGCTAAAGATTGGGTTGTATATTGTAAACCACCATTTAAGAATGCAAATAGTGTTATATAATATTTAGGAAGATATACCCATAGAGTAGCAATTTCAAATAGTAGAATACTAAATATAGATAATGGAAAAGTAACTTTTAAATGGCGAGATTATAGAGATAAAAACAAGCTGAAAACAATGATCTTAGATGTAGACGAATTTATTAGAAGATTCATATTACATATATTGCCACCAAGATTTATGAAAATACGATATTTTGGATTACTGGGAAATAGAAATAAGACAAAAAAATTAACACTTTGTAAAACTCTAACTAATACAAAAGTGTTAACTAAAGAAAATATTTCCCCTCTCGAAATACTAAAGAAAGTGTCTGGAAAAGATTTTAATTTATGTCCAGTTTGTGGAATTGGACATTTAATAAGACCTAGTCCAGCATAATAATTTACAATTTCATACCCTCTTAAAAATTGCCTCTTTATTGGGGAGGGGGTCTCTATGTCTATTTTACTAAAATTTCATATAAATTTCAACTTGTAAATTGATATATTTAGGAAAGTGTAGTAAAATAAGAAAAAAAGAATAAGAGATAAAGTTTAAAAACTCCATAGACAGTCCGCAGTTTGTGCAATTAAACTAAACGAGCTAAGTTCTAATTGCTAAGAGCTTCTAGTGGAGTTTTTTCTTTGAACTTAGCTCGTTTAATTTCTTATTCATTTGTGAAGGAGATGATTTAATGTCAAAGGTATGGTTTATAACAGGTGCTAGTCGAGGAATGGGATTAGAAATAACAAAGACAGCACTAAAAAATGGTGATTGTGTAATTGCTACAACTAGAAGTGAAAATGGATTAGATTTATCAAATGATTATAAAGAAAGATTTTTAAACTTGCAATTAGATGTTGCAAATTTTACACAAGAGCAAATAAATAGTGTAGTAGAAAAAGCAGTAGAAAAATTTGGAAGAATTGATGTATTAGTAAACAATGCTGGTCATGGAAGAATAACAAATTTTGAAGAGACAAGCGAGGAAAATATTAGAGAAATTTTTGAATTAAATGTTTTTGGACTTATGAGAGTAACAAGAGCAATACTTCCAGTTATGAGAAAGCAAAAAAGTGGGAATATATTTAATATTGCTTCAGCAGCAGGATATGGTGCAGGACCAGTAGCATATCATACATCAAAATTTGCAGTTACAGGTTTTTCAACTTGTCTAGCTTTTGAAGTAGAACCTTTTGGAATTAAAGTTACAAATGTTGCTCCTGGATTATTTAGAACAAGTTTTTATAATAAAGGTGCTATGAAAACAGAATTAGATATTCATATAAAAGATTATGATAGCTTTCGTTGGCAAGATGATTTTGTAAAAAATAATAGTAATCACGAACAACCAGGAGATCCAGCAAAATTAAGTGAGTTAATATATGAAGTATCAAATACTGCAAATCCACCTTTACATTTACCAATAGGAAAAGATGCCGTAGAAACAATAGAAAGTTTGGAAAATAAGCTAAAAGAAGATGTAGACAACTGGAAAGATAAAGCAAGTAAAACAAGTTTTGATAGTTAAATACAAATTACAATTCATAAAAAGAATGGAGAAAGGAAATATGAAGTAGAAAAGAAAGAATATGATATTTTATGATACATTAGAAAAAGCAATGAAAGATGTTTATAGAATTTGTAAAATATATATGAAAGAATTATGGAGGTAATAGGATATGCAATACACAAGCAAATATCAATCCCCATTGGGAGAAATTATGATTGCAGCAGATGAAAAAGGGCTGACAGGCTTATGGTTTGTAGGGCAGAAATATTTTGCACTTTATTTAGATAAAGAAAATGAAGAAAAGGAAATTCCAGTATTAAAAGATACAAAAAAATGGCTAGATATTTATTTTAGTGGTAAAGAGCCAAACTTTAAATTACCACTTCATTTTACTGGAACTGATTTTCAAAACGAAGTATGGGAAATTCTTTATTCAATTCCTTATGGTAAGACAATGACTTATGGAGAAATAGCAAAGATTTTAGCCAAACGAAAAGGCTTAAAAAGAATGTCAGCACAAGCAGTTGGTGGAGCAGTTGGAAAAAATGAAATATCAATAATTGTTCCCTGCCATAGAGTAGTGGGAAGTAATGGAAGTTTAACAGGATATGCAGGAGGAATTAGTAAGAAAATAGAACTCTTAAAAATGGAAAAAGGATATAAAGATGAGTTTTTTATTCCTAAAAAGAGTACAGCAATGTAAAGGACAAATTATAGAGTAATTTTTTCATTAAACTCTACTTCTAGTTCGTATAAAAAATATTATTTACATTGTAAAATTAAATGTGAAAGGAGATGTAAAAAATATGAATCAAGAAAAAATAGGCAAATTTATTGCAGAAAATAGAAAGTTAAAAAAGATGACACAAGTTGAACTTGCTGAAAAATTAGGAGTGTCAGACCGTTCTGTATCAAAATGGGAGAATGGCAGATGTATGCCAGATTTATCATTATTTGAACCACTATGTACAGAATTAGGAATTACAATAAATGAGTTATTAATTGGTGAAAAAATAAAAAAAGAAGAATATCAACAAGTATTAGAAAAAAATATTGTAAATGCTATTGATTATTCAAAGAAAGAGATAGAAAAAGAAAAAGCAAAAATATCATATATTATAATGATTACAGGTATATTAATAAGTTTAAGTGCATTTATAATATTTAGTCCAGAAAGTAGTTGGAGTTCGATTTATTCTATTATGGGAATATTTATTTTTATAATAGGAGTATTTAAAGAATTAAAAATAAAAAATAAAATAAAGAAAATAGGAATTTGTATTTTAATTTTTGTTGTTATCTTTTCCTTATTTTTTATAATAGATTTTTTTTGTGTAATGTATTTCCACAGACCTCCAATATACCGTTATATAACGTCAACAGAGTGGAAAGAATCAAAAATAATAACCTATAAAAGTTTATTTTATAATGTATATAGAATAAATGCAGATACGCAAAATGAGTATTATATAGTGGATACTAAAAAAGAATATAATTTAGATACAATTTCAATTACTCCATTTAATAGAGATAAAAGTGGCATTGATAATATTATAAACTACAAAAATAAATATATTGGAAATAATAGTAATATAGGTAATTTGATTTCTAATTTGCCTTTATCAGAATATGGCTATGTTTTTGAAATAGACAGTAAAAATTGTGGATTAATAATAAATTATAATACAACAGATTGGTATTATAATGAAAATCAATATATTAACAAGGCTTTAATTTATAATTCCATATCAATTTTTATGCTAATTGATAATGTAAATTATATCACATTTAATTTTAGTGGTGGAACTTATAAAGTTGAAAAAGATGTAATACAAAATAACTATCCAAACTATTTTGATGTTTTATCAGATAATAAAATAGACAAAGATAAATTCAACGAATATATAGAAAATAAAATGAATGATAATACATTTATAGAAAAAGTATTCGACAAATGTTATGTTTAAGGGACATATTTCCAGTGCAAAATGGTAGATATAAGTGCTAAAAATTAGTATAATAATGGTAACTAGTAAAGAGGCTCTTTATATAAAGATAAGAAAGGAAGAAGAAATATGAAGTTTAATGAAAAATTAACAAAACTAAGGAAAGAAGCAGGACTTTCTCAAGAGGAACTTGGAAATATGTTAAATGTTGCAAGACAAACAATAAGTAAGTGGGAACTAGGGGAAACAACGCCTGAAATGGACAAATTAATAAAAATGAGTGAAGTTTTCAATATTACATTAGATGAATTAATTAAAGACGAAAAAAGTGAGCAAGAAATGGTAAATACCAATGCAAGTTCAAATTCAAATTCACAAAAATTAGCAGATATTATAATAAAAATATTGAAAGGAATTGGAATTATTTTAATTATACTGGTTATTGTAAATGTATTATTAGCAATTGTAGGCTCTATTTCATTTAATAAAATGAATAACAATATAGAAACTACAGTAATGGAAACGCAGTTAGAGGAATATGAGTAGTAATTTGTTAATGGAATAATGAAAAACAGAAAGGATTAAACAAATATGTTTTATACTTTCTGTTTATTTTTAAGTATCTTACAAAAATGTCATTTTTATATCTTAAAAATATGCTATAATAATTTTGGAGGTTAAAATTATGCAAAAAATATTAATAGTAGAAGATGATAAGAAGATTAGAAAAGAATTAGAAACCTTTTTAAATAAACATGGATTTATAACAAAAGGGTTAGATAAATTTGATAATGCAGTGCAAGATATATTAGAAGAAAAAGCAGATTTAATATTATTAGATATTAACTTACCTTATACAGATGGTGAATTTGTATGTAAAGAAATAAGAAAAACATCAGATGTTCCTATTATAATGGTAACAAGTAGAGATAATGAAATAGATGAATTAATGAGTTTGAATTATGGAGCAGACCATTATGTAACAAAACCATATAACATACAAATTTTACTTGCAAAAATTAATGGATTATTAAAAAGAAATAGGAAAACAGAGCAAAACACACAAAAAATAGATTGTAATGGTTTTGAACTAAATATAGCAGAAAGAGTAATTGAAAAAGACAACAAAAAAATTGAGTTAACAAAAAATGAATATAATATTTTATATTATTTAAGTTTCAATAAAGGTAAAGTAGTATCAAGAGATGAAATAATGGACTTTTTATGGGAAAGTCAAGAATTTATAGATGATAATACTTTAAGTGTAAATATAAAAAGATTAAGAGATAAACTAGAAGAAATAGAACTTGTAGATAGAATAGAAACTAGGAGAGGACAAGGGTATATATTAAAATGAAATTTATGTTTTTTTTGAAAGAAAAGCTAATATTAATTATGGGAATAATATTAGCATTATCGAGTGTAGAAATATTATTGCTTGCTTATCATATTGGTATTTTAGTGCGATTATATTGTGCAGTTATAATAATGTTTGTGGTAATACTTTCAATTCTAATAGAATATAAAAGAAAAAAAGATTATTATAATCAATTACTAAGAGATATGGAGGAGTTAAGAGAAAAATATTTAATATCAGAAATTATAAAAACACCAAATTTTATAGAAGGTAAAATATTAAAAGAAGTTCTAAAAGATACTGGAAAATCAATGTTAGATAATGTAAATTATTATAAAAATATTCAAGAAGAGTATAAAGAATATATAGAATTATGGATTCATGAAGTTAAAATACCAATTGCAGCTAGTAAATTAATTATAGAAAATAACAAAAATGAAATTACCAAAAGCATAGATGAAGAATTAGACAAAGTAGAAAACTACACAGAACAAGCATTATTTTATGCTAGAAGCAATACAGTAGAAAAAGACTATATAATAAATAAAACAAATTTAAGAGAAATTGTAAATGGAGGAATACTAAAAAACAAAACATCATTACTTAATGAAAAAATATTTCTAGACCTAAATGACCTAAAAACAGAAGTGGTATATACAGATAGTAAATGGGCTATATTTATAGTGAATCAAATAATACAAAATGCTATTAAATATTCTAAAGAAGGTGATAAAAAAATAAAAATATCATCTCAAGAAAAAAATGATAAAGTCATTTTATATATAAAAGATAATGGTATAGGAATAAAAAAGGGAGAAATAACAAGAGTATTTGAAAGAGGGTTTACAGGGGAAAATGGTAGAATTACTAGTCAAAAGTCAACAGGTATAGGTTTATATTTATGTAAAAAATTATGTGATAAACTAGGATTAGGAATAGAATTAAATTCAAAAAAAGGAGAAGGAACAGAAGTAAGAATAATTTTTCCAAAGAATAGTTTTACTAATTTTTAATAGCTCTATTTGGGGCTATTTTTTAAAATATTGGGCTGTACATATTTGCAAAGCAAAACGCACTATTATCTTACAAAACTGTAAGATAAATGTAAGATTAAAAAATGGTAAAGAAGTATTAGAAGTTTTATAATGTAATTAGAATACAAGAAAGGAGATTTTATAATGAGTAATGTATTAGAGGTAAAAAATATTGAGAAATATTATGGAAACAAAACAAATTTAACAAAAGCCATTGATGGAATTAGTTTTAATGTAAGTGAAGGGGAATTTGTTGGAATAATGGGAGCATCAGGATCTGGTAAAACAACTTTATTAAATTGTATTTCAACAATAGATAGAGTAAATGCTGGAAAGATTATTATTAACAATCAAGATATTACTAAGTTAAAAGGAAACAAACTAAATAAATTTAGAAGGGAAGAATTAGGATTTATATTCCAAGACTTTAATTTACTAGATACACTAACTGCTTATGAAAATATTGCACTTGCATTAACAATCCAAAAAGAAAACCCAAAGCAAATAGATAAAAAGGTAAAAGAAGTAGCAGAAAAACTTGATATTTCTGGAATTTTAAATAAATATCCATATCAAATATCAGGGGGCCAAAAACAAAGAGTAGCATCAGCAAGAGCAATTATAACAAATCCTAAAATGGTTTTAGCAGATGAGCCAACTGGGGCATTAGATTCAAAATCTGCAAGACAGTTACTAGAAACATTTGAACACTTAAACAAAAAATTAGGTGCAACAATTTTAATGGTAACACATGATGCCTTTACAGCGAGTTATGCAGAAAGAATTATCTTTATAAAAGATGGAAAAATATTTAATGAACTTATTAAAGGTGAAGATACAAGAAAACAATTCTTTGAAAAAATAATAGAGGTACAAACACTTCTTGGAGGTGATTTGAACGATGTTATTTAAGTTATCTTTAAGGAACATGAAAAAGAGTTTTAAAGATTATGCTATATATTTTTTAACATTAGTACTAGGTGTAGCAATATTTTATATGTTTAACTCATTAGATAGTCAGCAAGCAATGTTACAAGTATCTAGTTCAACAAGAGATATGATAAGGTTATTAGTTGATTTGCTAGGAATGATGTCAGTTTTTATAGCCATTATATTGGGATTTTTAATTGTATATGCAAATAATTTCTTAGTAAATAGAAGAAAAAGAGAATTTGGTATATACATGACACTTGGTATGGGTAGAAGGCAAATATCAGGAATAATTCTTTTAGAAACAATATTAATAGGCATTTTATCTCTAGCAGTTGGTATATTTATTGGTGTATTTGCCTCACAATTTATGTCTATACTTGTTGCAAAACTATTTGAAGCAGATATGAGTGAATTTACATTTGTATTTTCAAAAGATGCTTGTATAAAAACTTGTATATATTTTGCTGTTATGTATTTAGCAGTTATTGTATTTAACACATTAACAATTTCAAGATATAAACTAATTAATTTAATAACAGCTATTAGAAAAAATGAAAAAGTAAAAATAAAAAACCCAATTATTTCAATACTTGTATTTATTATTTCGGCAGTCATATTAGGATATGCCTATTATATGGTAACAGGTGGAGTTTATGAATTAGATACAGCAGATGAATTATTAAAACCAATATTAATGGGAATTATAGGAACGGTTGGAATATTCTGGTCTTTATCAGGCTTTATATTAAGAGTTATTCAGTCAAATAAAAAAATATATTTAAAAGGAACAAATATGTTTGTATTAAGACAATTAAATAATAAGGTTAATACAAATATAGTTAGCATGAGTATTATTTGTTTAATGCTATTTATGACAATTAGTGTCTTATCTGGAAGTTTATCAATTAAATCAGCATTAGATTCACAATTAAATGAATTTACACCAATAGATGTGAACTTATATAAAACTGCATATTTACCAGAAAGCTATGTGAATTCATATACCGGAAAAACAGTATATAATACGGAAACACAAATAGAAGATTCAAAGTATCCAGTAAGTTATACTTTAAAAACAAATGGTTACGATATGAACAATTTAAAAGACATTGTAGAAGTAGCAATATACGCAATACCAGAATGGACTTTAGAAACGAGTTTGGGAAATTATTTGGAAACTGCGATGAAACAATTTTCAATGCTAGCTTATGATACACCAGAAACTGTTATCAAAATTTCAGATTATAATAAAATAGCTTCACTTTATGGAAATGAGCAATATAGCCTAAATGATGATGAATATATGGTACTTTGTGATTTTGACCAAATGATAAATATAAGAAATGAAGCATTAAAACAAAATTCAAATATAGAAATAAATGGCAAAACATATCATGCAAAATACAATGAATGTAAATATGGATTCGTTATAATGACAACAAGCAATATGAACGGAGGAATCATATTAGTGCCAGATAGTTTTGAAATAAAGAAAGAAAATACAGAACAATATTTTTTAGCAGCAAATTATAATGCAGATACAGATGATGGAAGGCAAGAAATAGAAAACACACTTATAGGAAGTGAAAATACAGAATTTGTCAATAATATAAAAGAAAAAGGAATTAACCTTGATGGAAATTCTAAAATAAGTTTAAGAGAAGCAAGTAAAGGCTTAGCAACAATTATAATATTTATAGCAATTTATTTAGGAATTATATTCTTGATAGCAAGTTCAGCAATTCTAGCATTAAAACAGCTTACAGAAAGTTCAGACAATAAGCAAAGATATACTATCTTAAGAAAAATTGGTTGTGATGAAAAAATGATAAATACAGCATTATTTAGTCAAATATTTATTTTCTTTATGATGCCACTTGCTTTAGCAATTGTACACTCTATATTTGGAATTAAATTCATATTATCAATACTAGCTGTACTTGCATCACCAGATGAATTATTACCTTCTATTATTGTAACAGCTATTATTATAGGAGCAATTTATGGAGTATATTTCTTAGCAACATACTTTGGTAGTAAAAATATAATTAAAGAGGAGGAATAAAAAATGGAGAATTTTAAAGAGAAATTACCAATTCTGATAGCGTCAATTATTATATTAGCATTACTTGTTGGAGCATATTATTTTTTAGTAGTGCATAAAGAAACATATTATACAAAAATTGATAATACAAAAATAGAAGAAATTTATGATTCGAGCAATATGAAATACCAATATACATTAATATCATATAATAAAAATGGAAAAGAAAAAGAAGTAAAATTTAAAACAAGTAGACAATTAAGAGAAGGAGCATATTTGGAGTTAGAAATTATGCAAATAAGAGGAGTAGTAAATTGGAAAGAAGTGCAAGTAAACGATTTACCAGAAGATGTAAAAATAATAATGAATGCTAAATAATGATGGAAATTGTTGTAGAAAAGAGGTGGTAATATGAAAAAACTATTTAAAGTACTATTTTTCTTATTATTAATTGGAATGAGTATATCTTTATTGTTCATAGGTAATGGATATAATATGTATAAAGAAGCAATTAATGATGTTCCTATTGGAGAAAAAGTTGCACAAATAAAAGAAAAAGAAAATTATACGAAGTTTTCAGAATTACCACGAATGTATGTAAATGCGGTTATAAGTGTAGAAGACAAAAGATTCTACAAACATAATGGAATAGATATAATAGCAATATGCAGAGCAGCTATAAATGATATTAAAGCAATGTCATATATTGAAGGAGGAAGTACAATTACACAGCAATTAGCGAAAAATATGTATTTTACACAAGAAAAGAAAATAGAAAGGAAAATTGCAGAGGTCTTTATGGCTTGGGAGATAGAAGATAATTATTCAAAAGCAGAAATTTTTGAACTATATGTAAATACTATTTATTTTGGAGATGGATATTATACAATAAAAGATGCTTGTAAACGGATATTTTGGTAAAGAGTTGAGCGAGATGTCAGATTATGAATGTATAATGCTTGCAGGTATTCCTAATGCACCATCTGTATATGCACCTAGCAAAAATCCGGATTTAGCAAAACAAAGGCAAAGACAAGTAATGGATAAGATGATAGAGAATGGATTTTTAACAGAAGATGAGAAAAATAAAATATTAGAACAACAAAAAGAATAAAAATAGCTATAAAATTATTTGGTTATAACAGTAAAAGAGTAGAACTCGCTTGAATTCTACTCTTTTTTAGAAAAAATTAATCAATTTGTTCTATAACTTAAAATTGGAAATTATTAAAAAAGACAATTCCATCTTCTGTAGAAATATCATTAATTTTAGTATGAAAGATAATTCCTCCTTAAAAATATTCATTATAATATGCATAATAACATAACATTATGTATAATTCAATAAAGTACTATAACTTTTCCTAAAAAATTAACAAAATAATGACAAACCAAATAATTTATTGTTATAATAGAAATGAAATAATTAATCTAAAATGTTTTGTAGCAATTATTAATAAAAGTAATGGGGGTATTTTTATGAAGCTAATAATAAAAAACTTAAATAAGAAATTTGATAAAAAAGTTGTTTTAAAAGACATAAACTTTGAATTTGAAAAGGGAAAAATATATGGTTTACTTGGAAGAAATGGTGCTGGAAAAACAACTTTATTTAATTGTTTAAATGAAGATATAGAAGTTGATGGAGGAGAATTTTATATTGAAGATCAGAAAACTAGAAAAGTATTGCCAGATGATATTGGATATGTTTTGTCTACTCCAAATGTTCCAGAATTTTTAACAGGAAGAGAGTTTTTGAAATTTTTTATAGAAATAAATAAGGACAAAATAAAAAATGAAAAAACAATTGATGAATACTTTGATTTTATGAAAATAGAAAAAGAAGATAGGGATAAATTGCTAAAAGATTATTCACATGGAATGAAAAATAAAATGCAAATGTTAGTTAATTTCATTGCTAGTCCTAATATATTATTACTTGATGAGCCACTTACATCATTTGATGTTGTTGTTGCAGAAGAAATGAAACAGATGTTAAGAGAGATTAAGAAAAATCATATTATAATTTTTTCTACTCATATAATGGAATTAGCATTAGATTTATGTGATGAAATAGTTATCTTAAATAAAGGTACATTGGAAGAAATAGATAAAAATGATATAGATAATGAACATCTAAAAAATAAAATAATAGAAGCATTAAAGGAGGAGTAAAAGAATGATAAAAACATTTATAACTTCCTTTAAATTAAAAAATACATATAGAACAAACAGTATTATATATTCTATAAAGCAGCTTCCAATAATTAGAAAAATATTACCAAATAGTTTATATAAAAATAATGGGTTAAAAATTTTTGCAAATATAATTAGTATATTATGTGAAATAATAGGAATTTTTATTGGAAAAATTATATACATTGCAGCAATGATAGTTAGTGTATTATCATTGTATAATACGAATCAAGCAGATACATTTATACATATATTTACCTTTTTAACATTATGTGGAGGAGTATTAAATACATATATGCTTAATCCAACAAAAGACAAGTATTATGCAATTATCTTAATGAATATAAACGCAAGAGAATATGGATTATCTAATTATTATTATCAATTATTAAAATTGATTATTGGATTTTTGCCATTTACAATTCTATTTGGAATGACAACAGGAATACCTATATGGATTCAAATAATATTGTCATTTTTTGTTGTAGCAGTAAAATTAATTGTAATGAATTATTCCATATATCGTTTTAAGAAAACAAAGAAAGCATCAAATGAGAATTTACCTACAAAATTTGTATGGGGCTTTGTAGGAGTATGTTTATTACTTGCATATGGATTGCCAGCAGCAAATATTATGATAAACCAAACTATTTTCTTATTTGTATTTATTATTTCAATGATACTTGGAATTTATAGCTTAATAAAAATTCATATATTTAAAGATTACAAAAAGATGTACAAACAAATTTTAACAGAAACTAATGTTTATGCAGTGGAAAAGAATTCTGGAACACAAGCAATCAAGAATGTAAGTTTAAAACAAATAGAGTTAGATGAAAATTATGTAAGTAATAAATCCGGTTTTGCATATTTTCATGACTTATTTGTAAAAAGACATAAAAAAATATTAACGGAAGCTGTAAAAAAACAATCAGTGGTTATTTTAGTTATATTCATTATACTTGCTATTGGAATAAATATAAATGGTGAATTTAAAAGCAAGATAAATAATATGCTAACTGTTTTTTTACCATATTTTGTATTTATTATGTATTGCTTGAATAGAAGTTCATCTGTTACACAGGCAATGTTCATGAATTGTGACCATAGTATGCTTACATATAGAATATACAGGACACCAAAAGTAATACTTGGAATCTTTAAAGAAAGGTTAAGAACTTTAATTATAATTAACTTATTACCTGCATCAATTATAGGTTTTGGTTTAGCTTTGATGTTATATTTATCTGGAGGAACAGACAATACATTAAATTATGCAGTTTTGATAGCATCTATAATAGCGATGAGTATATTTTTTTCTGTTCATTATTTAGTAATGTACTATTTGCTTCAACCATATAATGTAAACACAGAAATGAAGAGCAGTACATATAAAGCTGTACAAGGAATTACCTATTTTGTATGTTGGTATATGATACAAATTCAGTTGCCTACTTTATCTTTTGGGATAGCAACAATTTGTTTTTGTATAGCATATTCGTTAATTTCTTTATTTATAGCATATAAATATGCTCCAAAAACATTTAAGTTAAGGATATAGAAAGGGTTTTACAATGTAGAATACTTATTGTATAATAGTAAGGAATAACTAACTAAAAGGAGTAAAAAATGTTAGATGCAAAAAAATCATATGCAACAATACTAAGTACAGATTCGTATTTGCCAGGAGTTTTATCTTTATTTGAATCAATAAAAAGGACTAATACTCAAATAACTGATTTTGTTGTAATTGTAAATCAAGATATAAAAAAAGAAACTATAAAAAAATTAAAAGAAAATGGAATTATTGTAAAAACCATGCCTAAAATAAAACCTACTCAAGAAATACAATCAAAAAATAAATTATTTCCGCACTGGAATAACACTTTTGATAAATTTAATATTTTTAATTTAATTGAATATGATAAAGTTGTTTATTTAGATAGCGATATATTTGTTTCTGAAAACATTGATGAATTGTTTGAAAAAGATAATATGTCAGCTGTTGTTGCAGGAAGTAGATATCCTTTTAATAAAAATTGGAGTGAATTAAATTCAGGAGTTATGGTCATAGAGCCAGAAGAGGGAGTTCGAGAAAAATTAATTAATCATATGCATGAAATGAGCAAAAGAAAGAAAACATTAAAAAAAACACACCAAGAAAACAGAATAAAATTTTTTTCAAATATAAGTTTATCAAAAATAAAAGATAAAATTTGCAAACATTTTCAAGGTATAGGGGATCAAGATGTTTTAGAGGATTTTTTCGATTGGAAGAATAATCCACAATTACATTTAGATGAACAATATAATGTATTTTCAAACTATGCTGATTACTATAAAAATGACTTAGGAATAAATCCAAAGTGCTATCATTTTATAGGTGAAAAGAAACCATGGAGTTTAACTCCACAAGAATTATCTAAAAAAAGAAAAAGTTTAGAGGGCAAGAAAGATGTAGAAAAAGAGGCTCTTGATAAATATACTCAAATTATATATGATAATGCTGACAAAGATAAAACTAGTTTTTCAATTATAATGCCGATGAAAAATGCTGAACAATATATAGGAAAAGCTTTAACAAGTGTAAAGGCTCAAAATTATGAAAACATGGAAGTAATTATAATTGATGATGCTTCTACTGACTCTTCAAAGCAAAGTGTGGAAAAATTTTGTGAAGATAATTCTGATTTTGCAGATAAAATAAAAATGCTAGATACAAAAGAGGGACATAGAGGACCAGGAGCAGGAAGAAATATTGGACTTGATGAAGCGACAGGTGACTATATTTTATTTTTAGATGCAGATGATGAATTGAATCCTGAGGCATTAGATAATATTTCCAGAACTATTTCATTAAATCCTGAAGCTGATATCTTTTCTTTAGGATATCAATTAACAAGGATGGATTTTAATGGAAATCAACTTAGTACATTGAAACTTAATTCTGGTAAATTACAAGAATCTAGATTCTTTCAAATAGGTGCTAATACTGCAGGACAAATATGGAATGTTTGTGCTAGACGTAGTTTATATGAACAACCAAAAAAATTAAGATTTAAAGAAAATTGCAAATTTGAAGATTTACCTACAAAGGTAGAATTATTTACAAGAACGAAGAAAAATATAAAGGCAGTACCACATAGAACACATACCCAATATAGTAGACCTGTTAAGAGTGTTACTGGTACTTTAAGAATTAATGATATGAAGAGATTAATAGATGCAAACTTAGAAATAGCTAATATTAGACCAAAAGTTGAATCTAAAGACAGAATGTATATAAATGCTAGGATGGTTATGCTACCAGTTGTTTTGGGTTGGCTCGTACAAAAATGTATTCATAATAAAATTGATTTATATAGGATGTCAAAATTAGAAGAAAAAGAAAGATAATAGTAAAATATGTCAAAAGGATATTGCAAAAGTATTAAAAATATGGATTTAGGAAAAGATAAAACACAAAAAATGATGGCTGATACCTTTGGTTATTCTAGTGTAGAAGAAATGATTTCTAAATTTAAAGAAGTATTAAATAATTTAGAAGAAGGTGGAAGTGATGTCTGAATTGCCAAAAATAAATATGGTTATAAAAGAAATAAATGTAAAAAATATACTAACAAAATCTAATTTACCAGTATCAGATTATTCTGTTAATCCTTATGTTGGATGCTCTCATTCGTGTAAATATTGTTATGCCTCATTTATGAAAAGATTTACAAATCATTCAGAACAATGGGGAACATTTGTAGATGTTAAGTATTGGGAAAAAATCAAAAAGCCTAAAAAATATGCAGGAAAAGATTTGTTTATTGGTTCAGTAACCGATCCATATATGCCACTTGAAGAAAAATATAAAAGGACAAGAACTTTTTTAGAAGAAATGCAAGGGAGTGGTTGTAAAATTAGTATCGCTACAAAATCGGATTTAGTATTAAGAGATTTAGATTTAATAAAAACATTTCCAGAAGCAAGAGTATCTTGGTCTATTAATACATTAGATGAAGAATTTAGAAAAGAAATGGATAATTCAGTATCTATTAAGAGAAAAATAGGGGCAATGAAAAAATTTCACGAAGCTGGAGTTAGAACAACTTGTTTTATATCTCCAATTTTTCCTGGTATAACAGATATTAAAAGTATAATTTTAAAAACAAAAGATTATTGCAATCTTATATGGCTTGAAAATTTGAATTTAAGAGGAGATTATAAGGCTACAATATTAAAGTATATAAAAGAAAAACATTCTAAACTATATCCTATATATGATGAAATATATAATAGAGGAAATAGAGATTATTGGGAAATTTTAAATAACGAAATTGCTGAATTTTGCAAGGAACAAAATCTTGAATATGTAAGAAATGATGATTCATTAAAAAGAGGAATAAATGAGCCACCAATAGTTGTAAATTACTTTTACCATGAAGAAATTAGAAAACGATAATATTGCCCTCAGAAAATAATATGAAAAACTATAATTGGATATTTAAGTGATGTTAATAAAATCACAAGAAGAAAAAATATTTAGGAGGAATTAAAAATGGACTTTTATGAAGTAATTGAAAAAAGGAGAACAGTTAGAGAGTTTTTAGATAAGGATGTTGATTTTGAAGCAATTAAAAGAATTTTAGAAGCAGGTAACAAAGCTCCAACTTGGAATCATAATCGCAATTGGAATTATATTATCTTAAAAACAGACGAAGAAAAGGAATATGCTTTTGAATATGCAAAGAAAATAGCAGATAAATTTGATACTGAAAAGTACTTGAATGTTCCAAGACCATATCCAATTACACTTGGTCAAAAAATGTATGCACACGCAATGCCAAGGCAGTTCACAATGTTAAAAGATGCTCCGTATGTAGTAATTCCTGTGTTTAAATCAAAAGAAATAAATGGTGGAAAGGGAGTTTCAAGTTTAAATCCATTTTCAACAATTTGGTGTGTTATAGAAAACATATTTTTAGCAGCAACTGCTGAAGGCTTAGGTTGTTCTATGAGAATTCCTTTAAATGAGGAGCATGATATAGTGAAGGAAAAGTTAAAAGTACCACCAACATATATGATACCTGTGTTTATAGGAATTGGTTATGCTGATCCAAATGAAAAGGAATTAGAACAACAATACCCAGAAATTGAGAAACAACTACACTTTGGCAAGTGGAAATAATGGGTAATTTAAATTATGTTATAATATAAAGATAAATTTGCTAAATTACTTGCAGTATCTATTCAAAATAGGAAAAGATGTTAAAAATATTATCTATGAATATGTATGATATAGAAGAAAATAGTAGGTTATCCATATAACTATATGACTATTTATGAAATAACATATAAAGCATTAAAAAAGATACTAAAGTAAATATGAAAATATAGATATACTTTTATTTGATGAAAGAAAAGGAGTGTGTTTAAAATGGAAAAACAAACAGCAGGGAGAAGAGATTTAGGAGATTTTGCATCTAAATTTGCAGAATTAAATGATGATGTATTATTTGGAGAAGTGTGGTCAAGGGAGGATAAATTATCTTTAAAAAATAGGTCAATTGTTACAATTACTGCGTTAATTAGTAAAGGAATAGTAGATAGTTCATTAAAATATCATTTAGAAACAGCAAAAAATAATGGTATAACAAAAACAGAAATGGTAGAGATATTAACCCATTTGGCATTTTATGCAGGATGGCCAAATGCTTGGGCAGCATTTAGAATGGCAAAAGAAGTATATACAGATTATGAAGATAAAGAAGAGCATGGTGGATTCTTTGGAATGGGAGAGCCAAATGTAAATTTTGCTAAGTATTTTATTGGAAATTCCTATCTAAAACCACTAGCAAAAATGGAAAATATATCTATTGCAAATGTAACATTTGAACCTAAATGTAGAAATAATTGGCATATTCATAAAGCAACAACTGGTGGAGGCCAAATATTAATATGTGTTGAAGGAGAAGGTTGGTATCAGGAAGATGGAAAACCAGCACAAAGTTTAAAACCAGGAGATATTGTAACAATACCAGCTAATGTAAAACATTGGCATGGGGCAAAAAAAGATTCTTGGTTTAGTCATTTAGCAATGGAAGTGCCAGGAGAAAACACATCAAATGAATGGCTAGAGCCAGTAAGTGATGAAGAATATGATATAAACAAGCCTATGAACTAGGCAAAAATATACTAAATGAAAAATGTTAATAAAAATTGCAAGTATATAATTTTATCAGTTGTAATTCATTTTTTTGTATGTTATAATCGAAGCACGTTAAAGTTAATAGCTTATAATTATAGTAAATACAATATAATGAAAAGGAGATAAAAGTATGATAGTATCAAAAATTTATGAAACAAAAGAGGGAGATTTAACAGCAGTAGTTTTTGAAGATGGACAATGCACAAATTTTATTTATGAGCCGGAACTAGTTGCTATGGATGAAGGCTTACTTGGAGATGCCAAATACGGCTTCCCTGATGCACTTTCTTATGAAAGTGACATTTCGGAGGGACACTCATTAGAAGACATGGTAAAACTTCAAGAAGAAGAAAGTAAATTAGTTGCAGAAGTAGGAGAACAAATAGTTGTCTATCCTCAACATATGAGTTCAGGCACTCAAGAACTTTTTGAAATTGAAATAGGAGAAGAACTTTGGAATGAAATATTACAAAATGTAAGTGGAGATAAAGGAATTGAAATTAATATTTAATTTAGGTAAATAGCTTGTATATAACATACAGGCTATTTTATTGAAATTTTTTTATAATCATAATAAATTTTTGAAATCAACATAATAAAAGCTTGAATGTTTTAATAATTTGTGCTATATTAATTATGTTTACTAACTCAAAGGAGGATAATTAGAATGGAAAAATCAATTGAAAAGAAAATGATAGAGCGGATATTAAGTCATCCGTATCAAGCAATGGAGGGGTTTGTTCGTCTAGATGGTATAAAAAAACAACAGGAAAAATATACAATAGAAGATATAGAGGAATGTTTCCCGTTTTTAAGAGAAGAAGATTTAGAAATCGACAACCTTACCAAAATTCTAGATAGTGTGGAAAAACAAATCATTAGAGAAATTAATTCTATGGTACAAGATGAGGAAAACAAAAATCTCCATGAACTTATGGCTTTGGTAATGGCTTTAGATACTATAGTTTATAAGGATCATGAACCTGTTGGACTGATTAAAGATTTTCGAGTAGAATTTTGTTATGATTTAATGAAGTTAATAGACAGTGGTGACAGGTATGAGACGGAGTTTTGGCTTAATGAAAATTTAAAAAAGTTAAGGTTTAATTGATTTTTTCAAAAGACATAGTTTTAGGATAAGGAATTTTTGCTTAAAACTATGTCTTTCATCATTTAATAATTGTATTTGGAAAAATACAAAGAAAATAGGTAGTCTATAGTAGTAATATCGAAAATATAATAAAAATATTACACAAATACTAAAAAATATGATAGAATAACCTAAAATGTATTGGAAAATAGGAGAATAATAATTATCATATAATTAAGGTAGAAGGGGAATTAATAATGTTTGGAGTATTACTTGTAGATGTTGCACTACTGGTAGCAATACTAATTATGTTTATGATATATGTAGGACCATTTATTTTGGTTTTTTCAAGTATAATATTTGTATTAACGAGAAAATCAATAGATATAATTTCGAGAATTTTAATAGTTATAATAATTTTACTTATTACTTTTCTATTATTTGTAACATTAATAAAGTTTATTAATAAACCAAGCGAATATTATTCTAAAATGAAACAAATAAATGATATCAAAAGTATTATAGGGTTGTCAAAAGAAGAAGTTGAAAACAAATTAGGAAAGCCAGGAAAAGTAAAAAAATCAGAAAATATATATTTATATAACGCAGGAACTTTATTTAGAGAAGTTAGATTCGCAAATCATATTGATTTATGGGCAAAAACTTATTATTATGCATTATTTGTTTATTTTGATGAAAATGACACTGTAGAATCAACTAGCCTTAAAGAATCATTAGAATTTTATGTACCATAACAATACAAATCCATAAAAATGAAAAAAGAAGCTATATAAAGGCATAAAATACGAGCATAGGAGAATTTATGATAAGGAAATATAAAGAAAAAGATTTAGATATTATTATGAAAATATGGCAAGAAGAAAATATAAATGCTCATAACTTTATATCAAAAGAATATTGGAAGAACAATTACGAATATGTAAAAAGCATCTTACCAAAAGCAGAAATATTAGTATATTCAATAGATGAAAATATTCTAGGTTTTATAGGTCTAAATGGTAATTATATTGAAGGAATATTTATAAACAAAGATTTTCAAGGGCAACGGTATAGGAACAGAGTTATTAAAATATCTAATGAAAGAAAAAGAAGAGTTAAGTTTAAGAGTATATGAGAAAAATGCTGAAGCCATAAGATTTTATACAAATAATTCGTTTAAAATAAAAACAAAAGAATTGGATGAAAATACAGGAGAATATGAATATTTAATGAAGTGGAATTTTAAAGGAAAGTAAATAACAAAATATATGTTGAATAAAAGTGAATTGTCATGGAGGTACATTTTGGAATTACAAATAAAAGAATTAAGAAAAAAAGATTATAATAAAGTAATTCAATATGCCATTAAAGGTATGCACTTTAATATGTATTTAGATAACAAAGTCGCATTAAATTTATATGGTAGATATTTTTGGTATTTAGAATTAACAAATGCAACACAGGTTATTTCTGCATATATGGGAGATGAACTTGCTGGGGTATTAGTTGCAGATATGAAAGGCGAACAAAAGCCTTATAAATCTTTTGGAAAAGGTTTATATATAAAAGCATTTGATTGGATTCAAAATACTTTTTTTAAAGAAAGTGTAGGAATATATGATAAAACTAATAAAGAAATGTTAACCGAATATAAAAGTAAAAACAATCCAGATGGAGAAATAAGATTTTTAGTAGCAAATCCAAATATTAAAATAAAAGGGATTGGAACATTTTTGTTAAACGAACTTGAAAAAAGAGAAAAAGGAAAAGAAATATACTTGTTTACAGATGACCAATGCACATATCAGTTCTATGAACATAGAGGTTTTGACAGAGTTGGGGAAAAAGATATTGAAATGGACATGAATAATAAGAAAGTTCATTTGAAATGTTTATTGTATAGAAAAAAGATAAAGTAAGCGACAAATTACAATAAGTAGGGCAAGTAATTAAGTTGAAAATTATTTGCCCTTTATGATATTATAATCACAACAAAATAGTAATTTGTCGGTGAAATTTAAATTTTGACGAGAAAATATTGTATAATCTTTAAAAATGAAGTATAATAATATGAGTAACTCATAAACAGTATGTAGTAGAAGCAAAAATGCTTCAAGGAGGAAAAATGAACAAAATATTAAGTGACATTGCAACTGCTATGTCAAAAGAAGCAACTGAAGTTTTTGAGTGTGAAATTGAGATTCCTCAAAGTGCAATAGTGAAATTACCTGCTTGGGATAATTACACTAAAGAAACTGTGTATGTATGCCAACATGAAGGCTTATTGATAGTGGCATATGTTGAAAACAATATAATTGAAGAAGTAGCAGTTATGAGATAACTACACAGTTATTTAAAAGAGAACATATAGAGTAAGATTTTATGTGTTCTCTTTTTTGCACACAACTTACAATTTGTCGAACGGATTAGTTTGAAATATAACTAATCTTTTTTGGTAAAAATGAAACTTTCTTCTAAAAAAATTGCACTATATAAGTAGAAGGGAGAAGAAAATGAGTACTCAATTAACCTTAAAAGATTTTGAAACAATATATGAAGAAACTTATAATAGAGTTCTTAAATATATAGTGTGCAAATGCTCTAATATTGAAGATGTAAATGATTTGATACAAGATACATATACAGAACTATATAGCATACTAAAAAAGAAAGAACATCTCGAATTAGATAATGTTGTAAACTATATAATAGGTATCGCAAATAAGAAAATCAAACGATATTATGGAATTTTATATAGTCTAAAACTTTCATCTTTTTGGATAACCAAAAACAATGAAGAAAAGATTATAGATATACCATCTGACATAGATATAGAATCTGAAACATTAGATAATCTAAATGCTAATGAAGTATGGGAATACATAAGAAAAAAAGATATAAGAGTAGTAAAGGTTTTCTATTTATATTATTGTTTTGAATTAAAAATATCACAAATTGCAATCGAACTCAAGATAAGTGAATCAAATGTAAAAAATATTTTATATCGAACAATAAAAGATATAAAGAAAAACATAAAGATTGAAGGTGATATAGATGTCTAAAAATTTGAAAGAAATTATGAAAAAAGAATTTGATAAGGATAAAAATTATAATGAAATCCTATCAAAAGTAGAAAGGGTGAGCAATATGAAAAATTTTAAAATGAAATATCTTTTCGTTCCAGCAGTAGCATGTATGGCAGTAATAGGAATTGCATTTGGAACAAACATAGTAAATAATCCACAAAAACAAGAAATAATAGCTGATAGAAATGTTACAGAAAATGATAAAGAATCAAACATTCAAGTAGCATTAGTTATTAATAGGTTAGATGATATAGGAGCATTAAAATTTGATGCCGACATAAAAACAATAACAATGGAAGAAGTACCAGAAAAATACGAATTTGTAAAAAATGCAACACTTCCAAAAGAATATAAATTAGCAGGACAATATATTTTATATACTAGAGAAAATAAAGATACAGATTATAATATTCCACACGATTATGTATTTAATTATATAAAAGATGATAATCATAGTGTAAGAATTGCAATTTCAGAAATAGGAGAACCGATAAGAGATTATTTTGCAGAAGGAGAAAAAATATCCAAAATAGGCAATACAGAAGTTATTATATGTCAATATGAAGATTTATATATAGCAACATTTAAGGATAAACAAATAAATTTTGACATAGAAACAGTAGGACTATCAGAAACAGAATTAACAAATTTATTAGTATCAATAATTAAATAGTACAATAATCGAGTAGAGAATAAATAATTATTTTATTTATTCTCTACTCGATTTTTAAAAATAAGAATCTAATTTAAATATACAAAAAATATTTGTAACAAGAGTAATTTAAAAAAATAAATAAAATTAACATAAAATAAAATTATATTGTTGTGTTTACTTTTCTAATGATTTGATAAGAAAAAGATTTTGATAATCATACTGATATAATAGACAAAATGGGTATGATTGTTAAAATGTTATAAAAAAATATAGCAATGATATAGTATCAATTGATAAATATGTAATTAAAGATTTTAATTTAACAAATTTTAGAAATAATATTTACAAACGTACAACAAAATGATAAAATTGTAGTACATTTGTAATGGGGGTTAATATGAAAGTTGAACAAATAAAAAAAGTTTTAAAAAGTAATAATGGCTATATCACATCAAGTGAATTTGAACAAAACGGAATACCAAGAAGATATATTCCTGAATTAATTGAAAAAGGATTGATCAGAAAAATAGCAAGAGGATTATATATTGACAATAAACTAATTGAAGATGAATATTATATTTTACAAAAACGCTATAATAATGTTATATATTCATATAATACTGCATTTCATTTATTAAATTTGAGTGAAAGAGCTCCATATGAAATTGATGTTACAACATATTTTCATAAAAGTATTAGAGAAAAAGTAAAAATTCATTATGTATCAAAAGAAAAATTAAATATAGGAAAAGTTACTATTATAAGTCCATATGGCAACCCTATAAAAGTATATAATGCAGAAAGATGTATATGTGATATGCTAAAAAATCAAGATGAATATGATATAGAATTATATAATAAGATTTTAAAAAATTATTTCAATTCAAAAGATAAAAATCTGAAACTATTAGATGAATATGCTAAAATTTTTAATGTATATGAAAAATTAACTACTATAATGGAGGTATTAATTAGGTGATAAAATATAAAGAACTAAAAAAAAAGTCAAAAGAGATAGAACGAAAATATAAAATAAATCATTTGACTACTTAAAAGATTATGCACAAATTTTAGATGGTATAGTCTCATACGATAGAATTGTAGGATTATGGAATGGATATGCTAAAAAGAATAAATATGCAAATGATATTAAGTTTGAAGAAATAATAAATGAATTAAGAGAATTTATTTCAAATTTAGATATAGAAATCGTAACTGCTTAAATAGAAAAGGAGATGCTGATGATATATTTTATAGCTGATACACATTTTAATCACGCTAATATAATTAAATATTGTAATAGACCATTTAACAATACTTATGAAATGAATGAATACATAATCGAAAAGTGGAATTCTGTTGTAACAAATAATGATACAGTATATCATTTAGGAGATGTGGGATTTGGTTCATTACAAGAAGTAAAAGATTTAGTCCAAAGATTAAATGGAACAAAAATACTGCTTAGAGGAAATCACGATTTTAAAATTGGTACGAACACATGGAAAGAAATAGGCTTTTTAGAAGTATATAAAAAGAAAATAGTTATAGATAATTTAATATTAACACATGCACCAATAGAAGAAGTAGGAAAAAATCAAATTAATATCTTTGGTCATATACATGATAAGCCACTTGATGAAAGGTTTGATAAGAAGAATCATATTTGTGTATCTTGTGATGTTGTTGATTACACACCAGTAAGTATAGAAACGATTACTAGCTTTATAAATGGACAATAAAAAAATACAAGTTTTATTTGTAAAAAACTACACAAAATTAAATTAATATGATAAAATAGTTTGTAGTAAAAAATTTGACAAAGTTCAAAAAAGAATTTTTATGATAGATTTTCAGTAAAAAAAGTTCAAAAGTAGCTTGAATACTGAATTAGAAAGAAAAGGAGGAATTAAGCATGTCAGGACATTCAAAATGGCATAATATTGCAGCTAAAAAAGGAAAAGCAGATGCAGCAAGGGGAAAAATCTTTACAAAATTAGGTAGAGAATTATTAGTAGCAGTTAAACAAGGAGGTCCAGATCCAGCAGGTAATTCTAAATTAAAAGATGTTATAGCAAAATGTAAAGCAGCAAACATGCCAAATGACACAATAAACAATGCTATAAAAAAAGCAAGTGGAGCAGGAAACTCAGAAAATTATGAAGAAGTAACATATGAAGGTTATGGACCTAATGGTGTAGCAGTTATTGTGGAAGCAAGTACTGATAATAGAAATAGGACAGCATCAGATGTAAGACATGCATTTGATAAATGTGGAGGAAACCTAGGTACAACAGGTTGTGTGTCATATTTATTTGAAAGAAAAGGAATAATTGTAATAGATAAAACAGCAACTAATAAATCAGAAGACGATTTAATGATGCTTGCCTTAGAAGCAGGAGCAGAAGACTTTTCAAATGAAGAAGAATGTTATGAAATTACTACTTCACCAGAAGATTTCTCTTCTGTTAGAGAAGCATTAGAAAAAGAAGGAATTGAATTTTTAGAGGCAGAAATTCAAATGGTTGCAAATACATATGTTACATTAGATGAAAAAGGCTCTGAAAGAATGCAAAGACTAATTGATATGTTAGAAGATTTAGATGATGTAATGAATGTATATCATAATTGGGAAGAATAAAAAGTTTTTGAGAGTGAATGTAAAGCATTTGCTCTTTTTTAGTTCTAAAATTAAAAGCTATAGCATATATATTAATATGTTATAGCTTTTAATTTTAAGGAGGACAAACTTTGATAAATCTAAATGAAATCTTATCATATTTTCCAAGAAGAATTGCAAACGAAATTAATAAAAGAATGTTACAAGATAAAAACCAAGAAAATATAAATTTATTAGAGGAAATTAGAGTAAGAGCATCTAAGCCGATTATATTAAAATATACAAACTTAGAACAAGTTTTAGATTGTCTAACAGTTAGTCAGGATGAAGTATTAGAAATATTGCAACATATATGTAACAATTCTATTTATTCTTATCAAAATCAAATATGCAATGGATATATAACTTTAAAAGGAGGACATAGAGTAGGTATTACTGGAAGTATTGTCATGTCTGATGAAAAAATAACTAATATAAATTATATTGCAAGTTTAAATTTTAGAATATCTAAACAAATAATTGGAGCTAGTAATAGAATATTAAAATACGTTTTAAATGTTGAAGAAAATAGTGTATATAACACTCTTATAATATCTCCACCTGGAGTAGGAAAAACTACAATGCTTCGAGATTTAGTAAGAAAAATAAGTAATGGTATGGAGCAAATAAATTATAAAGGTATAACAGTAGGGTTAATAGATGAAAGAGGAGAGATAGCATCTATGTACAAAGGGATTCCACAAAATGAAGTTGGTATAAGAACAGATGTATTAGACAATGTGCCTAAATGGCTTGGAATGCAAATGATGATACGCTCTATGTCACCTAAAGTAATAGTAGCTGATGAAATTGGAAATAAAAAAGATGTAGAAGCAATAAATTATGCAGTATGTTGTGGTATCAAAGGTATTTTTACAGTACATGGAAAAAGTATGGAAGATATAAAATTGAATCCTGAAATTTCTAAATTAGTTAATTCACATATTTTTGAAAGATTAATTTTTTTAGATGAAAAAAGAAAAGGAGAAATAGATAAAGTATACAATTTAAACAAAATAAATTTAGAATACATATTAGCATAAAATTGTTCTAAAAATTGTACAAGCTGAATATATATAGAAAGAGGGATAATATGTTAATATTAAAATTTATTATATTAGGAATAATATTATTTCTTAGTTCATACATAGGAATAATATTGTCAAACAAATATAAAAATAGATTAATTGAACTAAAAGAAATTAAAAAAGCTCTAAACATATTTGAAACAAAAATAAAATATACATATGCACCTGTACCAGAAATTTTTAAAGATATTTCAGACAACTTAACAAATAATGTTGGAGAAATATTTTTAAATGCAAGTAATAAAATGGAAAATGATACAGCCCAAAATTCATGGAGACAGGCAATAGAAGAAGCTAAAACTAATATGAACAAAGACGACTTAGAAGTTATAAAAGATTTAGGAAAGTTATTAGGAAAAACAGATATAGAAGGACAAATAAGTCAAATTGAGTTAACAGATAAATTTATAGATAAAAACATAGAAAATGCAGAAAAAGAATATTTGAAAAATAATAAATTATATAAGACGTTGCGGGATTGTTTCAGGTCTTGCCTTAGTTATTGTTCTTATATAAAAATAAAACAAAGGAGACTAATATGGATATTAATTTACTTTTTAAAATAGCGGCAATTGGAATTTTAGTAGCAGTGTTACACCAAGTTTTAGTAAGAGCTGGTAGGGAAGACCAAGCAATGATGACAACTTTAGCAGGTTTAGTAATAGTCCTTACAATGGTAATAAAAGAGATAAGTACATTATTTGATTCGGTTAGAACATTATTTAATTTATAATTTTAAGAGGTAATTATGGATATTATAAAAATAGTGGGTATAGCTTTCGTAACATTAATAATAGTTATAATTTTAAGACAGTACAAGCCTGAATTTGCTGTATATGCATCAATATTAGGTGGAGCAATTATTATATTATTAAGCCTAGGTAAATTAGAAGGAATTGTTAATCTATTAGAAAATATTGCCTCAAAAACATCAATTAATGGAGAGTTTTTAGGAATTTTAATAAAAATTACAGGGATAGCATTTCTAACGGAATTTGCAACAAGTGTATGTAAAGATTCAGGAGAAACAGCAATAGCTAATAAAGTAGAC
Source organism: uncultured Clostridia bacterium (assembly GCA_944390975.1). Lineage (GTDB taxonomy): Bacteria > Bacillota > Clostridia > TANB77 > CAG-508 > RGIG8482. The sequence goes on from CALXRX010000001.1 coordinate 62,297, forward strand.
TTGGGAGGAAAAATCATTATTATAGCTATATCAATTCCTATAGTTTCACAATTATTAGAAACAGTAATAAAAGTATTGCCATAGAATTGATGTGGTTAGAAAGGAAATATGATGCCAAAGATAAAAATTATAAGAATAGTATTTATATTTTTATTAATAATAAGTTTATCTAACATATCAATTGCAACACAGGAAGAAATATTAGAAAATCAATCAGAAACACTAAATATAAAAGGATTTGTTGAGGAAGCTAATAAATATACTAAAGATGTTTTTTCTGGGATAGATGCAAATGATTTAATAAATGATGCCATAAAAGGTGAAATTGATAATAAAACATTAATAGATAAAATTCTAAATATATTTGGAAGTGAAATTAAACAAACTATTCAGATAATACGGAGGTATTATCGTTATTATAGTAATACATAGTATATTAAAAAGTGTTAGTGAAAATTTAGAAAATAAAAGTATATCTCAAATTACATACTATGTACAATACATATTAATAGTAACTTTAATTATGAGTAATTTTTCAGATATTATAAATTTAGCTAAAGATACAATTCAAAGTTTAGTAGGTTTTTCGCAATGTCTAATACCTATTTTAATTACATTAATGATGACAACAGGTAGTATTGCATCAGCAAGTATAGTACAACCAATCTTGCTTTTTCTAATAACATTTATTGGAAATATAATAACTACATTTTTGTTACCTTTAATATTAATAGGAACTGCTCTTGGAATAGTTTCAAAAGTATCAGATAAAGTACAAATAAATAAATTATCTAAATATTTTAAAAGCAGTACAGTATGGGTTTTAGGAATTGTATTAACATTATTCGTTGGAGTACTCTCATTAGAAGGAGGACTAACAAGTAGTGTAGATGGTGTTACTGCAAAAACTGCAAAAGCAGCAGTTTCAAATTTTATTCCAGTAGTAGGAAAAATTTTAGGAGATGCAGTAGATACAGTAATTGGCTGCAGTAATATCTTAAAAAATGCAGTTGGTATTGTAGGAGTTATAGTAATAATTGGTATATGTGCAGTGCCTATTATTAAATTAACTATATTAATGGCGACGTATTATATAGCCTCAGCAATTTGTGAGCCAATAGCTGATGAAAAAATTATTTCTTTGTTATCACAAATAGGTGATACATTCAAAATATTACTTGCAATGCTAATAGCAGTATCTGTAATGCTAATAATAGGAGTAACTCTAGTAATAAAAATTTCTAATAGTGGACTAATGTATAGATAGGTTGTGGTGTTATTGATTGAATGGATGAGTACTTGGGCAGAGCAAATTATTGTAGCAGTTATTATTGCAGCAATTATAGAAATGATATTACCCAAAGGAAATAACAAAAAATATGTAAAAGCCATAATAGGAGTATATATATTATTTACTATAATTTCACCAATTATAGCAAAAATAACAAATATAGATTTTAAAGATATAGATTATGAAGAATATTTCAAACAAACAGAGACATACCAAACAATGTCTCAAGATTTATCAAATAATAATGATAAATCTGTAGAAGAAATATATATTAGTAATTTAAAGCAAGATATGAAAAATAAATTACAAGAAAAAGGATATGTGGTTGAAAATATAGAAGTAACTATTGAACTTGAAGATGAATCTAATTATGGAAAAGTAAATAAAATTGAACTGCTTATATATGAAAGTGAAGAAATAGAAAATGATGATAATACAAATACTAGTGCAAATACGATTTCCATTAATAAAATTGAAGAAATAAAAATAGGAAATAATACAAATAGTGTAAGTACTAAAGCTGAAATTAAAAAAAGCGAAATAAACAATAGCAAGAAGAATGAAATAAAAGAATATTTATCTGGAGTATATGAAATTAATAAGAAAAACATAAAAATAAATGAAAATTAAACAATAATAAAAAATTAGAGGAGGGTACATATGTTTAAAGAAAAAATAAAATCTTTGATGCTTAAAGAAAATAGTAATGACAGCAAAAAGAAAATAGAAAATATAGTTGTTTTCATTATTATCCTTATAATTACAGTAATTGCTATTAATTATATTTGGAATGGAAAAAAAGAAACATCTGAAAACAAAAAAACTACTGTAGACACAACCAAGCAATTGGCAAGTGACAATAATATAGAAAATAGTGATGATTCAAAAACATCAATAGAAAAAGAATTAGAAAGTATTTTATCAAATATTGAAGGAGTTGGTGATGTTAAAGTTTTAATTACATATTCGCAAAGTAGCGAAGTAGTTGCAATGTATAATGAAAACAGTAAAAATAGTCAAGTAGAAGAAAAGGATTCAGGACGGAGGTGTTAGAACAACTACTCAAACAGATTCATCAAAAGAGGTAGTTTACAAAGAAGAAAATGGTGAATCAATACCAGTAACTCAAAAAATAATAGAGCCAAAAATTGAAGGAGCTATTATAACAGCAAGAGGTGCTAGTAATGGAACTGTAAAAAGTAATATAGTGCAAGCAGTTGAAGCTGTAACAGGCCTTCAAGCACATAAAATACAAGTGTTTGAAATGAAAAAATAATAAAATGAAGGAGGATAATATGAAAATCTTAAAAAAGAATCAATTAGCAATTTTAGTAATTGCATTAATGTTGGTAACAGCAGGATATTTAAATTATACTGCAAGTGAAGATGCAGTAAATGTAGGTGCAAATGTAGTAGGAGAAGAACAATATGCTGCAATTGGTGATGCTACATTAGTAAATAGTGGAGAATTGTTAGAAGAAAATGATAAACAAAATATAATAAATACTATAAATAATGCTAATACACAAAATACAAATTCCACTAACAACACAATCACACAAAACACAACTGATGTAACGCAAGTAAATACTGTAACAGATGATTATTTTCAAAATTCTAAATTAGAAAGAGAAAAAATGTATTCTCAAATGCTAGAAACTTATCAAAAATTATTAGAAAGTACAAGTATTTCACAAGAACAAAAAGCAATATCTGAACAGGAAATTACTAAAATTAATCAAACAAAAAATGCAATAATGATTGCTGAAAACTTGATTTCTACAAAAGGTTTTTCAGATTCAGTAATATTTGTAAATGGAGATAGTGTAAGTGTAGTTATTAAATCAGAAGAATTGCAACAAAATGAAATTGCACAAATACAGAATATTATTTCAAGAGAATTAAAAGTAGATGTAAGTAATATTCACATTAGCAATAAATAAAAAGTAAATAAATCTTGTTAAAATTTTTGTTATTTGATATAATTTGTACAAACTAATATGGAGAATAAAAATGGTAGCAGAAGTTATAATAAATAGTACAGTTAAAAATTTGAATAAAACCTTTGATTATAATATACCAGCAGATATTGCTGGTATTATTAAGGTTGGGGATAGAATTAATGTACCATTTGGAAATTCAAAAAAATTAGAAGAAGGCTTTGTAATTGGCTTTAAAGAAAAATCTGAATATAAAGTAAAAGATATTGTATCTATTCAAGAAGGATTTAATTTAAAACAAGAGCAAATAGAACTTGCAAAATGGATGGCAAGAAGATATTTTTGCAATTTATCTGATTGCATAAAAATGATGTTACCTCCTGGAACAACAAGTAAAATAGTAGATAATAGAGTAAGAGAGAAAAACTTAAATTTTGTATACTTAAAAAAAGAGAGTGAAGAAATAGACTTTTTAATAGAAACTAAGAAATTAAAATCAGAAAAACAAATTAGAACATTGCAATTTTTACAAGAAAATGATGGCGTATTAATTAGCGATTTAGAACTATTTGCAGATGTATCAAGAGCAATTATTAATACATTAGAAAAGAATGGCTATATAGAAATAGTGGAGAAACAAGTTAGTAGAAATCCATTTATTAATAAGAATATTAAAAAAGATAAAGAATTAAAGCTAACAAATGAACAAGAAGTAGTATATAATAGTATATCAAATTGTATTGAACAGGCAATATATAAAGAATTTTTAATTTATGGAATTACAGGCTCTGGAAAAACAGAAATATATTTACAATTAATACGTAAAACATTAGAAAAAAACAAATCTGCTATAATATTAGTTCCTGAAATATCATTAACTCCACAAATGGTAGATAGATTTATAGCAAGATTTGGACAAGATATAATTGCTGTATTACACAGCAAATTATCAATTGGTGAAAGATATGATCAATGGCAGAAAATAAAAAAAGATGAAGCCAAAATAATTATAGGTGCAAGATCAGCAATATTTGCACCAGTTAAAAATTTGGGATTAATTATAATTGATGAAGAACACGATGATTCATATAAATCTGAAATGCCACCAAGATATAATGCAAAAGAAATATCTAAATATATAGCATTTAAAAATAAAATACCGTTAATATTAGGAAGTGCTACACCTGACATTAACACATTTTATAAAGCACAAAATGGTGAAGTAGAATTCTTAAAATTAACAAAACGTGCAAATGATTCAAAATTGCCTAGTGTAGAAATTGTAGATTTAAGGGAAGAATTAATAAATGGAAATAAGACAATGATTAGCAGAAAATTATATGATGAAATTTCGAATAACTTAGAAAATAAAAAGCAAACAATATTGTTTTTAAATAGACGAGGTTTTTCAACATTTGTTATGTGTAGAAATTGTGGTTATAGTGTTAAATGCAAAAATTGTAATATTACTCTAACATATCATAGAAAAGAAAATAAATTAAAATGTCATTATTGTGGTTATGAGCAGGAAAATGTATTAGTATGCCCAGAATGTGGAAGTAATAAAATTAAATATTTTGGCGCAGGTACACAAAAATTAGAAGAGCAGATTAATAAAATGTTTCCAAAAGCATCTACAATCAGAATGGACATAGATACTGTAACAAAGAAAAATTCACATGAAGAAATTTTAAATAAATTTAAAAATGATAATATAGATATTTTAATAGGAACACAGATGGTAGTAAAAGGACATCATTTTCCAAATGTTACATTAGTTGGTGTTATTGCAGCAGATAGCAGTCTAAATATGGAAAACTATAGAGCAAATGAAAAAACATTTCAAATATTAACACAAGTGGCAGGAAGAGCAGGACGTGAAAATTTACCAGGAAAGGTTATTATTCAAACATATAACCCAGATAGTTTTAGTATTGAATGCTCAAAAAAACAAGATTATGATATGTTTTATAATACGGAGATAAAATTGAGAAAACAATTGAATTATCCGCCTTTTTGCGATATAATATTATTTGGGATTAGTGATACTGAAGAAAAAATAGTGCAAGAAGTTTCAAATAAAATATATAATATTCTTTTACATAAATTAAAAAATATAAATAATATTAATTTATATAAGCCCAGACCAGCACCTATTGATAAAATAAAAAACAGATATCGATATAGAGTTATATTAAAAGGATCTCTTAACAATGATTCTATAGAATTAATTAATGATACTTTAGAAGAAATATATAAAATTAATACAAAAGCAAGAATAATTGTAGATATAAATCCTACAAATATGATGTAAAATATTTTCAAGAACTATTTAAGGGGGAAAATAGATATGGCTATTAGAATAATAAGAGAAGAAGGAGACGATATTTTAAAGAAGATATCTAAACCTGTAGAAGAAATTGATGATAGAATAAAAGTTTTAATAAAAGATATGTTAGAAACAATGCATCATTATAATGGAGTTGGAATTGCAGCTGTGCAAGTTGGAATATTAAAGAGAATTATAGTAATTCATACGGATTATGAAAAGGAAGAGCCTATAATTTTAATTAATCCTAAAATTATAGAACAAAAAGGAGAACAAACAGTAGAAGAAGGTTGTTTAAGCTTTCCAAATAAATTTGCAAAAGTAATAAGACCAGAAGAAGTAACAGTAGAAGCACTTGATGAAAATGGAAAAAAATTTAAAATAACAGGAAAAGGCTTACTTGCACAAGCTTTAGCTCATGAAATAGATCATTTAAATGGTGAAGTTTTTATAGATAAAATTTTACCAGGTACATTAGAATATGTAACACCTGAAGAATAAAAACTATAATTTAATAAAGTAACATTTTATAGTTAGGAGATAGTTAGGAGGATATTTATGCTAAATATTTTATTTATGGGAACACCAGATTTTGCAAAAGATTCATTAGAAGCTTTGTATAATGAAAAATTTAACATAATTGGTGTTGTAACAAATCCAGATAAACCAAAAGGCAGAGGAATGAAATTAAATATTTCTCCAGTAAAAGAGTTTGCAATTAGTAAAAATTTAAAAATATATCAACCAGAAAAAATAAAAAATAATGAAGAATTTATCAATGAAATAAAAAACTTAAATCCAGATGTTATTTGCGTAGTTGCATATGGAAAAATACTTCCAAAAGAAATTTTAGATATACCTAAATTGGGATGTGTTAATTTACATGGATCAATACTTCCAAAATATAGAGGGGCTGCTCCAATACAATGGGCAATTTTAAATGGTGATACACAAACAGGTGTAACTACTATATATATGGATGAGGGAATGGACTCAGGTGATATTATTCTAGAAGAAAAAGTAAAAATTAATGAAGATGAAACAACAGGAGAGTTATGGGAAAAGTTATCTAGAATTGGTGCGAAATTATTAACAAAAACCATGTACAAAATTGAGGCTGGAACTGCACCAAGACAAAAACAATCAGATAATTTTTCATTAGCCCCAATGTTAAATAAAGAAATGTCAAAAATAAATTGGAAAACAATGTCCAAAATACAAATAAAAAATTTAGTAAGAGGGTTAAATCCTATTATGGGAGCATTTACAATGTATAAAGACAAAAAAATAAAATTTTGGAAAGTAGAAATTGTAGATGAAATTATATTAGATAAGCAAACTAATATAGCAGGACAAATTTTAATTTCAAATGATAAAGAAGGGCTTTATATTAAAACTATAGATGGAGCTATAAAGGTATTAGAAATACAAGGAGAAAATGCAAAAAGAATGAATATATATGATTTCTTACGTGGAAATAAATTAGAAGTAAATGAAATATTTAAGTAAAAAGGCAAGGTATAATCTTTGCTTTTTTGCTGTTAAAAGCAACAAATTTATCTAATAGACAATTTCTGATTGCTTGGACTTAAGAAAAATTTATTAAGTCCAATTAGAATAAAAATTATTTTGAATTAAGTTTTTCATTTTTATAAAATTCTAAAGCAAAAATCCTAGAATCGTGAGAATCTAACTCTTTTTGAATTTTTTGAATTTGAGTATTAGTTTTTTGATATTTTAAATCCTGATTAACAAAATAATCAAAAAGTACTTGGATTTTTTCACCATGTTCTTTTTCAATTTTAGTAACAATATTTTCAATGTTTTCTAAACGTTTACCATGATTTTCTTCAAGATAATCTAAGCGTTGATTAATAGTAAGCATATTTTGATTAACAGTTTCTTCAAGACGATCCAAACGTTGATTAATAGTAAGTATATTTTGATTAACAGTTTCTTCAAGACGATCTAAACGTTGATTAATAGTAAGTATATTTTGATCAACAGTTTCTTCAAGACGATCTAAACGTTGATTAATAGTAAGTATATTTTGATCAACAGTTTCTTCAAGACGATCTAAACGTTGATTAATAGTAAGTATATTTTGATCAACAGTTTTTTCAAGGCAATCTAAACGCTTGATAATATTTTCCTGAAGTTCTCTGGAATTGTTTAATATCTCTTTAGTTGTGGTTACAATTTCAAGTAAAAGACTATTTTCTTCCACACATATTCCTCCTTTCAGTTATAGTATTATAAATTTGTTGCTTATTTAACAGTAATGAAAGTATATCATTTTAATATAAAAAAGACAATATAAAAAATGTTATTATTTAGTTTATTTTACTTTTTTAAAATTGCTAGGTAAATGTATATAAATATTTTAACAAAAATATAAATATTTTAGAAATGGTATATACATTTTTAAAACAATATATTATAATAAAGCAAATAGATACAAAGGAGGAATAAGTATGTCAACAAAATTTGTTTTAAATGAAACTGCATATTTTGGAAAAGGCTCAAGAGAAGAACTTGCAGGAGAAATTAAAAAGAGGGGATTTAAAAAGGTATTTTTAGTAAGTGATAAAGATCTTGTAGAAGCAGGCGTTACATCTAAAATAGAAGATATTTTAAAAAATGCTGAAATACCATATGAATTATATTCAGAAATAAAACCAAATCCAACCATAGAAAATGTAACACAAGGAGTGGAGGCTTGCAAAAAATCTAAGGCAGATGTTATTGTAGCTGTTGGTGGTGGATCTAGTATAGATACAGCAAAGGGAATTTCTATTGTTATGACCAATCCAGATAAAGCAGATATTAAATCATTAAATGGTGCATCTAATACTGTGAATAGAGGAATGCCATTAATAGCACTTCCAACAACAGCTGGTACAGCAGCAGAAGTTACAATTAATTATGTTATTACTGATGAGGAAAGAGAAATAAAAATGGTATGCGTTGATCCAAATGATATACCTATACTTGCAATAATAGACTCAGACTTAATGGCAACAATGCCAAAATCTTTAGCTGCAGCAACTGGAATGGATGCATTAACACATGCAATAGAAGGATACATTACAAAAGCACATAATGATATGAGTGATATGTTCCATATGAAAGCTATAGAAATGATTTTTATGTATTTACCAGCAGCAGTAAATGATAAAGATGCACATGCTATAGAAATGATGGGAATAGCACAATATATTGCAGGAATGGGATTTTCAAATGTTGGACTAGGAATAGTACACTCTATGGCACATCAATTGGGAGCAGTTTATGATACTCCACATGGAATAGCAAACGCAATATTACTTCCAACAGTAATGAGATTTAATGGAGAAGTATCATGGGAAAGATTTAGAGAAATATTAATGCATATTGGAAGAGAAGATGCTGCATATTTATCAAAGCAAGATATAATAAACACATTTGTATGGAAAATAACGGAGTTATCAAAAGCAGTAGGCATTACTCAAACAGCAAAAGATTATGGACTAAAAGAAGAAGATTTTGATATGCTTGCAGACAAAGCAATGCAAGATCCATGTAAACCAGGAAACCCAAGAGATGTAAATAAAGAAGACTTTATAGAATTGTTTAGAAAAGCAATGTAATATAAATATTAGTTTGTAAGATATAAAATTAAGCAATTAATTTACAACTTACAAACTTTATAATGCTACTGTAGCTCAGTTGGTAGAGCAACAGATTCGTAACCTGTAGGTCGTGAGTTCGATTCTCGCCAGTAGCTCCAAAAATTACTCCCACAAAATTCTATAACTACTTATTTAAAGCGTTTTTAGAATTTTGTGGGAGAATTTTCTAGATAAAACCAAAATTAAATGTTAAACTTGGAACACTAGTTTATGAACAATATTTTTCTAAAAATTCAGTAGCATTCATAATCTCTGGCTTGTCTATATCTACATCATCGAAATCTTTATCACCTGTTATAAATATATCAACATCTTCTATTATTGCTGTATGTAAAATAATATAATCATCTTTATCTCTAATTTCAAATAGTTTATTTTCCACATTAGTTGGAGAATAAACTAAATCAAATGGAAAGTCTTTCAAAAATTCATCTAAATCCTTTTGGCTTACCTTAAATTTTGAATTTATTAATTCCTTTAGTTCCTCAACTGTATATGAGCAAATTATTATTTCATGTTCTTTAGAAAGTTTATAGATTAGTTCATTCATTTTTTTGCTCTTAAATACAAATGCAGAAATAAGAATGTTTGTATCTAACATTACTCTCATACTAATCCTTCTTTCTATTTTTTCTAAATTCTTTTATCATTTCTACGACATCTTCTTCTGTTTCTAACCCAAGTCTTTCAGCTTCACCATCAAATGCATCTTGTATTTTTTCCAAAGCTATCATTGCAGAATTTTGAATAACTATATCCTTTCCTTTTTGAATAAAAAGAATTTTACTACCTTCTTTTAAATCTAATAATTCTCTTATAGATTTTGGAATAGTTACTTGCCCTTTTGTAGTTACTTTTGCTAATTCCATAAAATCACATCCTTTCTATATTCCTTACTTTCCTTACTAATATTATATGCTATTTTTAGAAAATTATCAATATTTTTAAAAGAATTTATTGATAATCTTTTATTTTATGATATACTGGTTTTAACAGTTGAAAAATCAATTATTTTTTTGAGCAAAAAATGGGAGGAAAATTTTTCGCAAATAACCGCCTAAATCTCTTCAACGACCTTTCTGTTCGAACTAATAGAACAGACATATACAAATATCATCCTAAAAAGGATGGTATTTGGTGGGATTTTTTATGGTAAAATGAGAAAAATAATTTTAGGAGCAGTAAATGAAAGAATATTTTTATAAAAAAGAGTACAAATATATGTATTTAAGCGTATTTTTTTATAATTTTGCAAATGGTTTAAGCGAAACATTTGGAACAGTTATGCTTTATAAAGCAGGAATACCTATTTACATGATATTACTAATTTATGGATTTAGATTTTTAATAACAGGATTTATAACTCCTTTTTTTGTAACAGTATCACACAAAATAGGAATAGCAAAATGTATATTAATTTCAAATATATTTAGCATAATAAATTCATATTTTATGCTAAATAGCGAAAGTATATATAGTAATATTATAATATTTATAATTGCAATGGGATGTATGGGACTATCTAACCCATCTTCAGATGCATTATCTAGCAGATATGTAGAAAATGAGCATAGAGGGAAGTTTAATAGTTTTTATTTTATTTCAAAAATATTAGGAACGGTTTTAGCAAGTTTTTTAGTTACATGGGGAGTAATAAGTGATAATAATTTAATTTTATTTAGTATAATTATTATTTTCTTTTTATTACAATATGTTGCTACTATAAAAATTGATTATAAACCAGAAAATAGAACAAATACATTTAAGGCGAGTATAAAATATTTAATACATAGCAAAAGCAAATACAAAACAATTTATGCATTGAGAACTAATCATATAATCGAAAGACTTTTTGTACCAATGTATTTATACATAATATTGCAAGATTTTGTTGCATTTTCAACAGTAACTATTGTATCTTTGCTATTTCAAATTATAACTATTACTTTAATAGGAAAATTTGCTGATAAAGATTTAAAAAAATCAAACCAATTAGTTTCTACAATAAGAGTACTAATAACAGCAGTTTATTTATTTGTTAAAAATAAAATACTAATTTCTTTTAATAAAACTCTAAGTGATAATTTTGAAAAAGTGTATGAAACTTCAATACAGACATCTATTCAAAATATTATTAAGGAATCAAAAGAAGATAATGAATTGTTATCAGCTGTTGGGCAAATGAGTCTATGCTTTACAGAGGTTTATATATTTGCATTATTAGCTTTTATGGCAAAGTTTATTGGAGAAAGTGTTTTTTATGTAATATTTATATTATCAATAATTTCTACGATTATTATAAATATTGATATAAAATTAGAAAATAAGAAGCCTCTATAAAAAGTCTTTTATAAATTTTGTTATAACTTTATTGCAATTTATTAAAGTATGATATACTTTAATAAATTGATTGAAATTTGTATCAATCGTTACGAGAGAAATCAGAGCATAAATTCTTCTATTTTTTTTCAAAGTAGAATTTAATATAGAATTAATATTATTGTTTGGTAAAATTGTATGAAAAGCATCTCTAATATCATCTCCAATAATAATATGATAATCCTCTTTTTGCATAATTTTTTAGAAATAGTTTAGTAATTATTTTTCTAATTTATATGGTACAAAAGATATTAAAACTCCTAATGTAGCAGTTATTAATTGAGTAGTACTCATAGCAGCTTGTAGAGTAGATACTAATTTTTCGGGGAAAATATTGAATAAATTTAGAATTCCAAAAAATGCAAAGATTATTGTTACTTTAACAATAACTCCAATAATTCCAGCTAAAAAATAATTTTTATTTTTCCCTAACATTATAAATTTATAAGAATATATCAAAGCCAAATTTCCTAGCCATATTGCTGGTATCATGTATACCATATAAGTAGATGCTGTTCCAAATACATATCCACTTAAAATTGTAGATATACTAGGCATTGTTATTACACCAATTATTTTTCCCCATCCATTTAAGTTAATTGCTGCTGTAATTAAAGCAATATTAACAATAGTACCTATTATTATTTGTGAATTAGAAGCAATTACACTAGTAGCACCAAATACTTTTGTAATAAATTCTCCTAAAAATGTTGGCACTAATAAGGCTATTAAAAAAATTAATATAGTTTGAAAAATATCAATTTTTTTTGAAAAAGTTGTTAATCTTTTATTAATAACATTCTCATTTTCCATTTACATTTCCTCCTTTTATGAAATAAAGCATAACATTAAATTAATAATTTAATAATTGCTAATTTTAGTTTATTATATCACAAATAAATTCCTTTTCAATATTTTTATACAATTAATTAATCAATTAAGTACTTATAGTCTGAACTGTAACTGAAATGCAGATAAATTTCATATGTAGCATTGAAAAAAATAGATAATTAATGTATAATATTTTTATAAAATTTAGAAAGATTATAAGAAAGAGTTGATAAAAATGGGCTTTTTTCATAAATTAAAAGAAGGTCTAAATAAAACAAAAACATCTTTTGATGAAAAATTAAATAATGCTTTTAGTGTATTTAGAAAAGTTGATGAAGAATTATTAGAAGAATTAGAAGAAATACTTATAATGTCAGATGTAGGATTAGATACATCTACAAACATTATTTCAAGTTTGCGTGACAGAATAAAAAAGGAAAACATAAAAGAAATAGAACAAGTAAAACAAGCTTTAAGAGAAGAAATGCAAGAAATTTTAGATGAAGTTGATAATAAGCTTAATATAAGTACAAAACCATCAGTAATTTTAGTGGTAGGTGTAAACGGAGTTGGAAAAACAACATCAATTGGAAAAATTGCAAATAGGTTAAAAAAAGAAAACAAAGAGATTGTAATTGCGGCAGCAGACACATTTAGAGCAGCAGCTGTAGAACAATTAGAAATATGGGCAAATCGAGCAGGATGCAGTATAGTAAAAAAAGAAGAAGGAGTAGATCCAGCATCAGTTGTATATGAAGCTATAAAAATTACAAAAGAAAAAAATGCAGATATATTAATTTGCGATACTGCTGGAAGATTACACAATAAAAAATATCTAATGGATGAATTAGAAAAAATTAATAGAGTTATTAATAAAGAATTACCTGATGCTTCAAAAGAAATTTTATTGGTACTAGATGCAACAACAGGTCAAAATGCTATTTCACAGGTAAAAGCATTTAAAGAAGCAACTAATGTAACAGGATTAGTTTTAACAAAACTTGATGGAACAGCAAAGGGACGGAGTTGTAATAGGAATTGTAAATGAAAATAAAATACCAGTAAAATTTATTGGAGTAGGGGAACAAATAGAAGATATGGAAATATTTAATAGTCAAGACTTTATAAAAGCAATATTGTAAAGGAGGTAATTATGCAAGAAGAAGTAGAAGTAAAAAATAATGTGCCAGAAAAGAAAGTAAAAAAAATAAGAACAAGAGTAATACTTGTTTTAGTGTTCATTATTTTAATATCTATATTTGCATATGTTTCATATAGAGGTACTTATTTAGAAACAATCGAAATAGGAGAAAACTTTAAACAGGTATTTACTACAAATTTAAAATACCAATATATTACAATAGGAGTAAATTTTATATTGCTGTTTATTGTAATTTCACTTGCAAATAGGAGTATAAAAAAAGGACTAAAAGCTTTTTTTGATGAAGAAAAAAAAGACATGCCTAAACTACCAAGTAAATCAATTGCATTTATTTTATCTGTAATAATAAGTATTATAGTTTCTTATGTATTTGCAGAACAAATTGCATTATTTACAAATAAAGCGTGGTTTGGAATTAATGATCCTGTATTTGGAGCTGATATAGGGTTTTATATATTTGAACAACCATTTTATGAGAATTTAATATTATATTTTATAGCAATAATAGTTGGAAAAATGATATATGAAACTATATATTATATTATAATTTTCAATATATATTTTGATGGAATTAATGTACAAACTCTTAAGAAAAGTAAATTTTTCAAACAAATAATAAATAATATAATGTTATTATCATTTGCGATTGCAGCATATATCTTAGTATCCACACAAGGAATGATTAATGATAAATTCTTAATATTAAATGATGATGATTCTACAGGTATTTATGGAGCAGGAATTACTGATGTAACAATAAAGTTATGGGGATATAGGCTTTTTGCAATAGTAATAATAGGATGTGTTTATAGAGCAATTAAAGGATTTAAAGAAAAGAAAAATAAAAAAGTTATTACATCTATTTTAATAGTTCCAGGATATTTAGTAATACTTTTTGTTGTAATGGTAGGTTTTAAACTAATTTTTATTAATACAAATGAATTAGACAAAGAAAAGCAATATTTAGCATACAATATCGAAAATACAAAATCAGCCTATGGACTAAAGATTGATGAGATAGATATAAATAATACAGAAGATACATCTAATTTAGATGAAATTGAAGCAAATATGGATTTAATAAATAATGTTGCAATAGTAAGCCCAGACATAACATTAAAAACCATTGGGGTAACTCAGACAAGTACTGGCTATTACACATATAGGAATTCTAATATTGCTAGATATAATATTGCGGGAAAAGAAGAATTAATATATATTTCTCCTAGAGAAATCCTAAGTAGCGGAGATAGAACATACAATAACAAAACATATGAATATACACATGGATTTGGAGCAATCATAACAAGTGCTAGTTCAACAGATGAAGCAGGTAATATTAAATATCTTCAAAAAGACTTTTCAAGTGATAATCAAGTAGTAAAAATTTCACAACCTAGAATTTATTTTGGATTAGAAACAAATGATACTATAGTGACTAGCACAGAGAACAAGTCAGAGTTCGATTATCCAACAACAACATCACAAAATGCAGAATACACTTATGAAGGGCAAGCAGGGCTTAATCTAAATTTTCTTGACAGAATAATACTAGCTATAAAAGAAAAAGATATTAATTTAGCTTTTTCAAGTAATATGACAGATAAAAGCAAAATATTAATAAATAGAAATATTATAGAAAGAGCAAAAACAATTATGCCATATTTGATATATGATGAAGATCCATACTTAGTAATAAGTGATGAAGGCAGATTAGTATGGGTATTAGATGCTTATACTGTAACAGATAAATATCCATATTCACAATATACAACTATTGAGCATGATGGCATAAAAGAACAAATAAATTATATTAGAAATTCTGTAAAAGTACTAATTGATGCATATGATGGAACAATGAATTTCTACATTACTGATAAATCAGATCCAATTGTAATGGCATATAGAAATATATATCCAGATTTATTTATGGATTTAGATGAAACTATACCTGAAGATATTTCAAGCCATTTTGTATATCCTAAATATTTGTATAATGTACAAGCTTCAGTATTACAAAGATATCATAATGTAAGTACAGATGTATTATATAGAAGTGATGATGTTTGGGAAATTGCAAAAACTTCACAAGGTACAACAAATACTACTTCATCAAAAGGAGTTGTACAAGAGCCATATTATACAATGCTAAAAACGGTTGATCAAGACAACTATGAGTTAGGACTTGTATTACAATATACTCAACTAGATAAACAAAACTTACGAGCTTACCTAGTAGGAAGTTACGATGAAAATGGTAATGCAAAATTAAAATTATATAAATTTTCGCAAGACAGTAATATATTAGGACCTATGCAGTTAGATACTTTATTAAATCAAGATGAAACAATTTCACAGGAATTAGATACTCTAAATGTTACTGGAACAAAAACTATTAAAAATATGATAGCAGTTCCAATAAATAATACAATTCTTTATGTAGAATCTATTTATCAGGTATCTCTAAATGAATCAAAAAGCACACCAGTACTAAAAAAGGTTGTAGTAGCATCAGGAAATAAATTAGCAATTGATGATACATTAGAAGGAGCAATTAAAAATTTACTTTCCCAATCAGCAGTTAATATAGAAGTTGAAAATACAGATACAATAGATGATTTAGTAGATGCAATTATAAAAGCAAATATAAATTTAACAACATCTTCTGATAATAATGATTGGGAAATGATAGGAAAAGATTTAAAAAAATTACAGGAATTAATTAACAAATTAGAAATTTTACAAGCAGAAAAGAAGAAAGAAGAAGAAGAAAACACAATAAATGCTACTAATAATGTAATAAACTTAAATACTCAAAACATAATACAATAATGTATAGAATTTATAAAAAAAACCACCCTATATAATATAAGGTGGTTTTATGTTTTTAAAAAAATCTAAAATAGAAAAATTAATGAAAAATATAGATCAGTTAAATTTCAATTTAACTAAAAATAATTTAATTGACTTAGCAGAAATTTTAGGAAATAGAAAAGAATTACTAATTAGAAACTTAATTGCAGGAATGGCAAAAGGAATAGGAATAGGTATAGGCTTCTCAATTCTTACAGCAGTATTAGTTATTATCTTACAAAAAATCGTAACTTTAAATATACCAGTTATAGGGGATTATATAACAGACATAGTAGAAATAGTAGATAGAAATAGAAGATAAAATTAATAAATAAAAAGAAAATATAAAATTATTCTATTTACTATTTTCTTTTTTATTTATTTTGTATATAATAAGAGAAGTTATAATAGATATGTAATAGGAGGAGAAATATGAACTTAGCAAATAAACTTACTATATTTAGAATAATACTAGTTCCTGTGTTAGTTATAATTCCATTTTTAAATATAAAAGGTGAAATTTTAAATGTTCCAATATATATGTGGATTATGAATATAATATTTATTGTAGCTTCGATAACAGATAAACTAGATGGATATATAGCACGTTCTAGAAATCAAATAACCACTTTTGGGAAGTTTCTAGATCCAATAGCAGATAAAATTCTAGTGCTTGCAGCTATGATTATTTTAGTAGAAATGAATAAATTGCCAGCATGGATTCCAATAATTGTTTTATTTAGAGAATTTTTAGTTTCTGGCTATAGGTTAATAGCAGTAGAAAAAGGTGGAAAAGTAATTGCGGCATCTGTATGGGGTAAACTAAAAACAGTAACACAAATGATTGCGATTATATTAGCATTTATAGACACAAGCTATTATGGTGCATTTATAAATGGAAACCTTACAGGATATAATTACATATTAAATTTAGTTATGACAGCAATTATGACAATTTCGGTTATTGCAACAATCTTTTCTGGATATGATTACATAAAAAATGGAAAAGAATTGTTTAAATAAATATACAAGAGGGGAATAATATGGAACTTGCACAAGCAAAAAAGAGAATAGATGAATTAAGAAATATTATTGAATATCATAACAAAAAATACTATGATGATGATGCACCAGAAATTAGTGATTTTGAATATGATATGTTAAACAATGAATTAAAAAACTTAGAAAAACAATTTCCACAATTAATAACGAAAAGTTCGAATACTCAAAAAGTGGGAGGAGATGTAAAAAAAGGTTTTCATGAAGTTATACATGAAGTACCTTTATTAAGCTTGCAAGATGTTTTCTCATTAGATGAAGTATATGAATTTGATAAAAGAATACAAAAACAGGCAAAAGAATTTGGAAAAGAAACAATGTATGTTGTAGAAACTAAAATAGATGGATTGTCAGCCAGTTTAAAATATGTGGATGGAAAATTTGTACAAGGTGCTACCCGTGGTAATGGACAAGTAGGGGAAGATGTTACAAAAAATTTATCAACTGTAAAAACTATACCAAAAAAATTAAAAGAGGCAATAAATATTACAGTTCGAGGAGAAGTTTTCATAGGTAAAAAAGAATTTGAAAAAATGAATGAAGAGATAGGATATGAAGATGGTAATTTATTTGCAAATGCAAGAAATGCAGCAGCTGGCTCTTTAAGACAATTAGATAGTAACATTACAGCAAAAAGACCATTAGATATTTATATATTCAATGTGCAAAAAATAGATAATACAAACTTTAATTCACATTACGAAGAATTAGAATATCTTGATAAATTAGGATTTAATGTAAACCCTGTAAGAATACCTTGCAAAAATATTGAAGAAGTTATAAATGCAATTAATAAAATTGGAGAAGAAAGAGAAAAATTATCATTTGGAATTGATGGGGCAGTAGTAAAAGTAGATAATTTAAGCCTAAGAGAAGATTTGGGTTATACTTCTAAAACCCCTAAATGGGCTGTTGCATATAAATATCCACCAGAAAGAAAACAAACAATATTAAAAGACATAATATGTCAAGTAGGTAGAACTGGAGCAATTACACCGATGGCAATTTTAGAGCCAGTTAAGCTTGCAGGCTCAACTATATCTAAAACAACATTACACAATGAAGATTTTATAAAGGAGAAAGACCTAAAAATTGGTGATACAGTTATAATTCAAAAAGCAGGAGATGTTATTCCTGAAGTTGTAGAGGTTGTTAAGGAAAAAAGAACAAATAAAGAAAAAGAATTTTCCATGCCTAAAACTTGTCCTGTTTGTGGGGCAAAAGCAATTAGAGAAGAAGGAGAAGCAGTACTTAGATGCACAGGAATTGAATGTCCTGCAAAGTTATTACGAAATATAGTTCATTTTGTATCTAAAGAAGGTATGGATATAGAAGGTTTGGGAGAGAATATAGTAGAACAATTAGTAGAAAGAAAATTAATTAATAATATTGCAGATATTTATACATTAAAATTAGAAGATATAGCTTCTTTGAAGAAAAATGGAAAAAAATTTGCACAAAATTTAATAGATGCAATTGAAAAAAGTAAAATGCAAGACTTATATAAATTAATAACTGCATTGGGAATACGCCATGTTGGCACAAAATCAGCTAAAACAATTGCAAAGACATATAAAAATATAGATAATTTAATGAATGCTAGTATTGATGAATTAAGTCAAGTTGAAGATGTTGGACAAATAACTGCTAAAAGTATATATGAATTTTTTAATCAAGAGCAGACAATTGATTTAATAAAAAAATTAAAATCAGTTGGAGTTAATACTAATGCTCTAATAGAAACACAAACAGATGATAGATTTTTAAATATGACATTTGTACTTACAGGTAGTTTAGAAAATTATACTAGAGATGATGCAGCTAAAATAATAGAAAACTATTCTGGTAAAGTATCATCTTCTGTATCAAGGAAGACCACATATGTTTTAGCAGGAGAAGAAGCTGGTAGTAAACTAACTAAAGCCCAAGAACTTGGAGTAACAATAATAAGTGAAGAAGAATTTAATGAAATGATAAAATAATAGTTGAAGGAGAGAGAATGGAAGGAAAATATACTTTTGATAGATTTAATAATGAATTAGACAATGGTTTTCAAATTTATTTTAACTATGTTAATAACAGGTATTTAGTTTTTAAAACTTCTGAGAATTGTTATACACAAAAATTAATATCTACAAATGAAAAAAATCCGCAACCACGAATGTTAATGATTACGCACAAAAGATTAAAAGAGTTATTTCCTCATATGACAGATATTGAGTATAAAGTAATGATATAAAATATTTAAGAATTTGTTAATTGAAAATTAATATTTATATGCTATTATATAAAAAATAAAAAAAGAATAAATGTTATAGGATTTGTAGTAAAAAGGGGGATAACTATGGAAAAAAGCAAATTTCAAAAAATTAATAGTCATATTATAAAAATTTTCTGGGTTTTTCTAATAGGTAGTGTTATAGGGTGTATAATAGAAACAATTGTAGGTTTAATTTTTGATAAAACTTTTCAAATTAGGCAAGGATTAATATATGGTCCATTTATTCCAGTATATGGAATAGGTCTAGTAATGTATTATTTAATTATAAGTAATGTAAAAGACATAAAAAAAGTATTTATACTAAGTATGATTTTAGGTGGAGCAATAGAATACTTTTGTTCTTTATTTCAAGAAATATGTTTTGGAACAGTATCATGGGATTATAGTGGTATGTTTTTAAACATTGGAGGTAGAACTAGCTTAATGTTTTGCTTATTCTGGGGAATAGCAGGTGTAGTTTTTGTAAAATTTATACTACCATTTTTTAAAAAAATGGATATGTATATATATAATAAAAAATTTAAGTGTATTACAGCAGTTTTAGCGGTATTCATGGTGATTAATGTAAGTATATCATGTATGGCTGGTGCAAGACAAAATGAAAGAATGCAAAAAATAGAGGCAAATACTCAATTAGATGCTTTTTTAGATAAGCATTATCCAGATTGGGTTATGAATAAAGTGTATTCTAATAAAATTAATAGAACAAAAGCTCCTAGTCCAGAAAGAGCAAAAATGTAATATAATAACTAAAAAAGGAATTAGTACTAATTCCTTTTTTAGTTATTATATTATTGGTTTTCAATTTCATCTTTTTGCTCTGTAGTAATGTATCCATACTTGACCATTGCATTTAATACAGCAGATTGTCTTTTTTTGGCTAAATCTGGATTTTTAGTTGGTGAATAAACGCTAGGCGCATTAGGAAGACCAGCAAGCATAGAGGCTTCATCTAAATTAAGGTCCTTTGGCTCTTTATTAAAGTAACCGTAGGCTTGCTTCTCTTATACCATAATATCCATCACCATAATAAATTATATTAGTATATAATTCTAAAATTTCATCCTTAGAATAATTTTTCTCCAAATCAAATGCTACAAACAATTCCGCTACTTTTCTTGTAAATAATTGCTCTTGTGTAAAATATAAAAGTCTTCCAGTTTGTTGACTAATGGTGCTTCCTCCTGCAACAATATCTTTTTCTTTAATATTTTCAAGCATTGATCTAGTTGTTGTAATTAAATCAATTCCATTATGCTCCTTAAATCTATGGTCTTCAATAGCAATAATTGCATTTTTGAAATTTTCTGGAATATCATCAATATTGGTATAATTTTCATTAGATTTAATTTCTTGTATTTTATCAGAAATACTAATTTTACTAACAGCATTGTGATACATAAAATAACCCATAAGAGTAATTGTACTAATAAGTAAAATCAAAATTATAAAAATTGCTAAAAAAACTTTTTTAATAATTTTCATAAATGTCACATCCTATTATTATATTTATGAATACATTTTTTCTACATTATATACTACTTTTACTAAATAACCAATTAATTTTTTATTAATTTTCTTTTTTATCACATAGTTTTTCAGGATTTTTAGGAAGTACATTAACAGTTGAATAGTTTGTATATATAACCATTCCAGGTTTTGATGAAGAAGGCTTTTTTACATATCTTACATAAGTATAATCAACACTAACATTTGAAGAAGATGAAGCTTTACTATAAAAAGCAGCAATGCTAGCACACTTATTAATCAGTGTTTGTTCTATTTCATCTCCATTTGTTCTTAATATAACATGAGAGCCATGCACATCTTTTGTATGAAACCACAAATCATTTTTGTGTGCAAATTTTAAAGTTAAATAATCATTTTGTTTATTATTTTTACCTACAAAAACAGTATAATTGTCAATAGTATAAATTAATGGTGAAAAATTTTCTTCATTTTTTTTCTTTTTAGTTGTATTTTTCTTTATATTTGCTTTTTTGTTAGATATAGCATTTTTAAATAATATGTTTTCAGAAATTTCTTCATAAATTGAATTTATATCTTCAATAGTTTTTGCATTATCTAATTCGTATATTATACTTTCAATATAGTCAATTTGTATAGAGGTGTCAGCTTTTTGAAGATTAACTATTTGTAAAGCATTTTTTAGTTTATTATATTTTTTAAAATATTTTTTTGCATTATATGAAATAGATATTGTTTTATCTAAAGGAATTTCAATAATATTGTTATTATCATAATAATTTTCTAATAATATTTTATCTGTATTTACATTATTATTTATTTTATATAAATTAGCAGTAATTAATTCTCCATACAATTTGTAAGTATCCATTTTATTACATTCTTCTAATTTTTGATTAATATTAGAAAGTCTTTTTGTATATTTTTTTAATTCCAATAATATGAGTTTTAAGATATTATTTCTATAATTTTTAAAATTATCTTGGCTTTCTTTTAATGAATAAAAATTATCAATAAAAGAATTAACTTCAAGTGAGGAAGTTTCATTTGATAAGTCAATAGTATAATCATTTTTATTATTATATGAATAATTAACACATGATAAAGAAGATGAATTAATTATATTTTTTATATAATTATAAAGCATTTCTAAATCATTTTTATTTATAGTATTTAAATTCAAGCTTAATTTTTCCAATAAATATTGCAAAAACACTTTGCTTAAACCTATAAAAGTATTAGAAATTGTATCTACAACATTTTGAAATTCTGAATTTTCAATAATATTATAAAATTCATCAAAAGATTTTAAATTAATAAAACTAATTTTATTATTAGAAGGTAATATATATTTATGTGCTGGTAAAATATCTCTATTAGAGTGTGTATATGTATCAAGATGACGTAAACTATCAATTATTATATCATCTTTGTTTAATAATATTACATTACTATGTTTACCCATAAGTTCAATTATAAGTTTTTTTGTAGTAATATCATTTAATTCATTAAATCCTTCTAATTCAATAGTTATAATTCTTTCTAAATCGTAATTATTTATTGATTTAATATGCATGCCAATTAAATGTTTTCTAAGTAACATGCAAAAATTAAAAGCATTGTTTGGGTTTGGTTTGGTAGAATTGGTAAGATGAATTCTGTAATTAACAGGATTAATATTTATATTTAATAAATAATTCTTACCATTATTATAAACACCAAATAAAATTTCATTTTTATTTGGCTCATATACTTTATTTATTTTACCATTTAGCAAACATGTATTTAATTCTTTTATAATTTGTTTTATAACAATACCATCAAATGCCATTTTATATTCTCCAATTTATTTATTAAATTTTATAACACAATGCAATGTTTTTTCATCTTCACTTTTTATAACAATATAATGAAAATCATCTAAATTAGAATAAAAACATTTTACTGTTTCTCCAAGTTTTATTTCTTTTTTATACATAATTTCAAAATTATTAAATTCATAATTGTAATAAATTTCCTCGGGTAATGCTTCATATGCTAAATCTAAATAATATACATTATGCATATGATTATTAATATCAATATCTTTTCTTTGCACTTTATAAGTTAATAAGCAAGAAAACTCTTTTGGAACTGGAATTTTTCCTATTTCCGCTTCATCCTCAAAAACTTTAACATTTTCTGGACTATATTTAGCAATTAATTCATCAGATATTTTCTTTATTTCCATAGTTTTAGCATTTAGCAATAACCATTTAGTAGTTGCTATAGCAAGTAAATTATTATTCATATCATAAACTTCAAAATCACGATATGTATAAAATTTTTCAGAATTTCTTGCCCAAGTTTTTACTAATATTTTTTCTCCATAAATTGGACGTTTTAAAACTCTAACTTTCCAGTTAAGAAGTATCCAAGTAAGACCAGTTTTTTCAATATCATTTAAACCATATCCAACCTCATTTGAGTGCATGCCGAGCTATATCTTCTAAATAGCCAATCAATGCTCTATTTGTTAATTTATTACTTTTACCAACATCTTTAAATCCAATTTCAAATGTATGATTATATGTTCCCATCCTTTAATCAACTCCTATAAATATTTTCCTAAAAAAGATTGACAAAAGTAATTGTAACACATATAATGTGTTCTGTAAATATGCTTCTATAGCTCAGTTGGTAGAGTGCTACCTTGGTAAGGTAGAGGTCACCGGTTCAATCCCGGTTAGAAGCTCCAAATTAAAAAAACAAATTTTAACCTCTATGATTTTGACAATTAATAGAGGTTATTTGATAAAATTTTTATTAAAGTTTAAAATAGCTAGAATGGAGGAAAAAATGAAAATAGGAATTGTTGGGCTTCCAAATGTAGGAAAAAGTACAATGTTCAATGCAATAACAAATGCAGGAGCAGAATGTGCCAATTATCCATTTTGTACAATTGAGCCAAATATAGGAGTAGTGCCTGTTCCAGATGAAAGACTAGATGAACTTGCCAAAATGTATAATCCACAAAAAGTTACACATGCTATTATAGAATTTGTAGATATAGCAGGTCTTGTAAAAGGAGCAAGTAAAGGGGAAGGACTAGGAAATAAATTTTTATCACATATACGTGAAGTAGATAGTATAGTTGAGGTAGTAAGATGTTTTGAAGATCCAAATGTTGTACATGTTGATGGAAATGTTAATCCTTTAAGAGATATTGAAACAATAAATTTAGAATTAATTTTTGCAGATATTGAAACAGTAGATAAAAGATTAGATAGAGCAAGAAAACAGCTAAAAGCAGATAAAAAGTATCAAGCAGAAATAGATTTATTTGAAAATATAAAGAAAACATTAGAAGAAGGAAAATCTGCAAGAACAATTAATTTTTCAGATGAAGAAAAAGAATTATTAAAAGATACATATTTATTAACATTAAAGCCTATACTATATATTGCAAATGTATCAGAAGAACAATTATCAAAAGCAAATGAGGATAAATATGTAAAACAAGTACAAGATTATGCAAAAACAGAAAATGCTATGGTAATTCCACTTTGTGTCAAAATAGAAGAAGAACTTGCAACATTAGAAGAAAAAGACAAAAAAGAAATGTTAGAAGCTTTAGGATTAGAAGAGTCAGGATTAGATAAAGTAATTAAAGCAAGTTATGATTTGCTTGGATTAATGAGCTTTTTAACAGCAGGAGAGCCAGAAGTACGTGCATGGACAATAAAAAAAGGTACTAAAGCACCTCAAGCTGCTGGAAAAATACATTCAGATATTGAAAGAGGTTTTATTCGTGCAGAAATTGTATCATATGATGACTTAATAAAAGAAGGCTCTATGAATGCAGTTAAAGAAAAAGGACTATTACGTTCAGAGGGCAAAGAATATGTTATGCAAGATGGAGATGTTGTACTATTTAGATTTAATGTATAAAATTAAAGGAGGAAATAGTTATGAAAGAAGAATTGTTTAACAAGAAAGTAAGCGGTTGGGAGAATATATCAGAAGAAAATAAACAAAATATATTTAAATTTTCAGACGAATATATATATTTCCTAAATAAGGTAAAAACAGAAAGAGAAGCAGTAAGCTTTACAAAAAAGATGTTAGATGAAAATTCATTTAGAAATATAAATGAATTAGAAGCAATTAAACCTGGAGATAAAGTATATTATATAAATAGAGATAAAACAATATATGCAGCAGTTATAGGAGAAGAAAAACTAGAAAATGGATTAAACATATTAGGTGCACATGTAGATTCACCACGTCTAGATTTAAAGCCAAATCCATTATATGAAGACAATGGATTTGCTTATTTAAAAACACACTATTATGGTGGGATAAAAAAATATCAATGGACAGCAATTCCATTAAGCATACATGGTGTTATTGTAAAAGCAAATGGAGAAAAAATATCAGTTTGCATTGGAGAAGATGAAGAAGATCCTATTTTTACAATTACAGACCTTTTACCACATTTAGCTATGGAGCAAATGGATAAAAAACTAAAAGATGGAATAAATGGAGAAGACTTAAATGTATTAGTAGGAAGTATTCCAACAGATGATAAAGATGCAAGTGAAAAAATTAAGTTAAATATATTAATGTTATTAAATGAAAAATATGGAATAAAAGAAAAAGACTTTGTTAGTTCAGAATTAGAAATAGTTCCAGCTTTTAAAGCAAAAACCTTAGGTCTTGATAAAAGTATGGTTGCTGCATATGGTCAAGATGATAGAGTATGTGCATATACAACTATAAGAGCTTTACTTGATGTAAATGCTCCAAAAAGAACGGCAGTATGTATATTGTCTGATAAAGAAGAAATAGGAAGTTGTGGAAATACAGGAATGGAATCACATGTATTTGATATGTTCATTTCAGAGTTATTGAATAAATCTGGAGAAAACAGACCAAACTTATTAGAAAAAGTATTTTGTAATTCAAAAATGTTATCAGCAGATGTAGATGCAGGACTTGATCCAATTTATGCATCTGTTTCAGAAAAAAATAATGCAGCACTTATTGGACATGGAATAGGCTTAAATAAATATACAGGCTCAAGGGGAAAATCAGGAGCATCTGATGCTAATGCTGAGTATGTTGCAGAAGTAAGAAGCATTTTTGAAACAGAAGGAATTCCTTACCAAGTGTCAGAATTAGGAAAAGTTGATGTTGGTGGCGGAGGAACAATTGCATATATACTAGCTAATAAAGGTATAGATGTAATAGATTGTGGAGTTCCAGTATTATCAATGCATGCACCATATGAAGTAACTTCTAAATTTGATATATATTGTGCATATAAGGCCTATCACGCATTTATTAAATAAAAAAAGCAACACATATTAGTGTTGTTTCTTTTATTTTTAATTATTTTCTTCATTTTTTCCTACCATAACTTTTTTACCGTTGTAGTATCCACAATTTGAACAAACTGTATGTTGCATAACTGGCTCGTGGCAATGAGAACATGTAGCATAGTTTGGTTTTTCTAATTTCCAAGTAGATCTTTTTAATCCTGTTCTTGCTTTTGACCATCTTCTTTTAGGTTGTGCCATTTTAAATCCCTCCTTGATTATCTTGATATGTATATATCTTTATAATTTTTAACATTTTTTAAGTCACTATAAAAGTATACTAATTATTTCAAAATTTGTCAATACATAGGAGGAGGATTTATTAAAATTTGTTGAAAAAAATATAGCCTATATGATATAATGAACAAAAATAAAAGTAGGTGAATAAATTGCAAAAAAACTATAGAGTAGATAAAATTAATTACTATTTAGATATAGCAGAAACTGTGTCAAAACGTGGAACGTGCCTAAGGAAAAATTTTGGATGTATCATTGTAAAAAACGATGAAATTATTTCAACTGGATATAGTGGTGCACCAAGAGGAAGAATAAATTGTATAGATTTAGGATATTGTACAAAAAAGGAAAAATTTCCTAATATACATCATGGTGGTTATGATGCTTGTAGATCAGTTCATGCAGAACAAAATGCAATGCTAAGTGCTTCTAGAAAAGATATGATAGGCTCAACTATGTATTTAGTTGGAGTACGAGTAGATACAGGGGAGTATGAGCCAGGTGCTAATTCATGCCAAATGTGCAGAAAATTAATAATAAATGCAGGAATTAAAGAACTAATTGTAAGAGGAGAAAATAAAGGAGAATATATAATAGTAGATGTAGAAGATTGGATAAAAAATGATGATTTATTAGATGGAAAAAATACATATTAATTAAAATTTATGTGAAATGAATTATTAAAATATATTATGAATAGGAATAAAAATATGAAAGTAAAAGTGGAAAAATTATTAAAGAATAATAAAATATTAAGTTATATTTTAATTTTTTTTATAACATTATTTGTTTGTATACCTTTATTCTCAAAATATATGAATATTTCAGCAGATGATGGAATTCAACATATTTGTAGAATTATCGGAACTAATTCATCTTTAAAAGAAGGTAATTTATTTCCAGTAATAATGTCAGATTTTTGTAATGGATTTGGTTATTCGTGGAATATTTTCTATAGTCCATTAACAGCATATTTACCATTAATTTTTAAACTATTTACATCATCTTATGTATTAGCATTAAAATTATTTATGTTTTCTGTTATGCTTTTTTCTGGAATATTTATGTATAAATTAGTATATAGAATATGCAAAAGTCATAAAGCAGGAGTAATTTCAGCAATAATTTATATATCTGCACCTTATCATTTGACAGATTTATATACTAGAATAGCAATAGCTGAACTTGCTTCTTTTGTATTTTTACCAATACTATTTTTAGGAATGTATGACCTAATTAATAAAAATAAGCAAAAAACTTATTATATATCAATAGGTGCAATAGGTCTAATATTAACTCATAATGTAATGGCTGTTTATGCAGCAATATTTTGTGTGGTTTACTTGTTAATTTACTATAAAAAATTAAATAATAAAATTGTGATAAAAAATATACTAATCAATGTAGCAATAATACTTTTATGTACTAGCTTCTATATACTTCCTTTATTAGAACATTCTCTTACTACAGCATATGAAGTTTTTGCTCCAGAAAGAATGTTTAAAGATAATACGTTAATAGGCTCTAAGTTATCAATTTTAGATTTATTTTTTACAAAGCCATACGATATGAATTTTCATATAGGTTTACCAGTAACTTTAGGAATTATTCTTGCATTTTTATATAGGAAAAGAATTAAAGTTAGGTATGCTAAATTAATAAATATATTTTTAGTTTTTGGAATTATAAGTATAATAATGACATTAAATATATTTCCATTTGAATATTTACCAGATACATTAAAAATGATTCAATTTACTTGGAGAATGATGGAATTTGCAATGTTCTTTTTAAGTATAGTATCAGGAATTACAATAACAATATTTATACATAAAAATAAGAAGAAAGATACAATAATATCTACAGCATTAATTGTATATATAGCTTTACTAGTAATAACACAAAATAATACAGTTATGCTTCCATTTGATGAAGAAAAATATTTAGAGCCAGTGCCTGTAACTAGTCAGACAGGTAAAGTTCATGCGGGTTGTGCTACTTTTGAGTATTTACCTAGCAAGGCTTTTATAAATAGAGGATATATAGAAACTAGGTCACAAGATATAATAGTGCTAGATGGAGAAGCAGATATAACTTTTCAAAACAAGCAAGGTACAAATATGAATTTCGAATTTGAAAACGCACAAGGAAATGTAAAGCTTGAACTACCATATATCTTCTATGTTGGATATAATGCAAAATTAACAGATGAAAATAATAATGTTACAGATGTTAAAATAACAGAATCAGATAATGGATTTTGCATGATAGAAATTAGTAATGTACAAAAAGGAAAAATAGAAATAAAATATTCAGGCTCTATGATTATGAAAATATCATATATCTTAACCATTATAGGAATAATATGTTTAATAATATATAGTTCTAGGTTAAAAAAACTAGAACAAAAACAAAAGATAAAAGAATAAATTAACCATTTATTAAATTTGTATTACAATAATTGACTAAAAAAGGTAAATAGTATAGAATAACAATATAAAAAAGAGGTGAAAAATATGTCGAAACCAACTGTAGCAATCGTTGGAAGACCAAACGTTGGCAAGTCAACATTTTTTAATTATATAATAGGTCAAAGACTTTCAATAGTAGAAGATAAACCAGGTGTAACAAGAGATAGAGTATATGCAGAATGTAATTGGAGAGGAAGAAATTTTACAGTAATTGATACAGGTGGAATAGAATTTGGCTCAGAAGACCTAATTACATCTGAAATTGCAAACCAAGCAACAATTGCTATGAATTTAGCAGATGTTATAATATTTTTAACAGATATAAAACAAGGAGTAACACAAGTTGATAAAGACATTGCATTAATCCTAAAGAAAAGTAATAAACCTGTAGTTTTAGTATGTAATAAAGCTGATAACTATGGCAAAACTTCAGATGATATATATGAGTTTTATAATTTGGGATTAGGAGAGCCGCTTCCACTTTCTGCTACAAATGCTATTGGTATAGGAGACATCTTAGATGCTATATTTGAAAAATTACCAGAAGAAGATAAAGATAATGTTGATGAAGAAACTATAAAAGTAGCAATTATTGGAAAACCAAATGTAGGAAAATCTTCATTAGTAAATAAGATTTTAGGAGAAGAGCGTGTTATAGTAAGTAATGTAGCAGGAACAACAAGAGATGCAATAGATTCAAATTTTGAAAATGAGTTCGGTAAATATGTTTTTATAGATACAGCAGGAATTAGGAGAAAGAGTAAAGTAAATGAATCAATTGAAAAGTTTAGTGTAATGAGAACTTTGCTTGCAATACAAAGAGCGGATGTATGTTTAATGATGATTGATGCAACAGAAGGTGTAACAGATCAAGATGCAAAAATTGCAGGAGAAGCCCATGAAGCAGGAAAAGGAATTATCTTGGTTATTAATAAATGGGATGAAGTGGAAAAAGACACATATACAATAGATAAATTTAAAAAAGAAGTATATAATAAATTATCATATTTAACATATGCACCAATAATTTTTATTTCTGCAAAAACAGGACAAAGAGTAAATAAATTATATGAAATAATAAATCAAGTAGCAAGTCAAAATGCACTAAGAGTTTCTACATCAGTACTAAATGAAGTATTAAATGAAGCAATAGCAGTAGTTCAACCACCTACAGATAAGGGAAAAAGGCTAAAAATATATTATATGACACAAGCTACAACAAAGCCACCAACTTTTGTTGTTTTTGTAAATGATAAAGAATTATTTCATTTTTCGTATGAAAGATATTTAATAAATCAATTAAGAAAAGAATTTGGATTAATTGGAACACCAATAAGAATGATTGTAAGACAAAAAGGTGAAAAAGATGTTTAAATTAAAAAAATATAAATAAGGAGGTAATGAAAATGGCATCATATATAATAATGGCAGTAATTGCATATGCAATAGGAAGTATTAGTTTTTCAGTTATTTTTAGCAAAAAATTTGGAGGTTTTGATGTAAGACAAAAAGGTAGTGGAAATGCAGGCTCTACTAATGTTTTAAGAACAGTTGGTAAAAAAGCAGCTGTTTTAACACTAATATGTGATATTTTAAAAGGTGTAGTTGCAATTTTAATAGCAATATTGATTGGTAATATAGTAAAGGATGTTGATAAAGCATTACTTGTTCAAATTGCTTCAGTTTTCGTAGTGGTAGGACATACTTTTCCAATATTTTTTGCTTTTAAAGGTGGAAAGGGTGTAGCAACTTCTCTTGGAGTTTTATTATTAATAAATTGGCAGATTGGATTAATATGTCTTGTGTTTGCACTATTAATTATGTTACTTACAAGAATGGTTTCAGCAGGCTCTGTACTTGCTGCAATCTTATTTCCAGTATTAACACTTTTTATAGGAAAAGAACATTTTATAGTTTCAGGAAATTATTTAATTTTTAGCATAATTATGGCATTAATTGTAATGTTCAATCATAGAAGTAATATAAAAAGAATATTAAATGGAACTGAAAATAAAATTAGCTTAAAGAATAAATAAAATTAAGGAGGAACAAAAGTGAAAAAAGTTGCAGTTATAGGTAGTGGTAGTTGGGGAGTAGCTCTTTCTATTCATTTGGCTAAAATGGGAAATAAAATTAAATTATGGTCATTTGATGAAAACGAGGCTAGCTTGATTAACCAAGAAAAAAAATGCAAGTTTTTACCAGAAGTAGAATTACCTGAAAATATACAATGTTATACTAATTTTGAAGATGTATTAAAGGATACTGACATTATTTTACATGTAACACCATCAAAATTTGTTAGAAGTACAATAAAGCAATATAAAAATTTAGTAGAAAATCAACCAGTTATTATGTGTGCAAAAGGTTTTGAAAAGGAAACTTTATATACATTGGATGAAATAATAAAAGAAGAATTACCAGGTAAATTATATGGTGTATTATCTGGTCCAAGTCATGCTGAAGAAGTATCAAGAGGAATTCCAACTGCTATGGTTGTTGCATCTAACAGTAATGACGTAAATGAAACAATACAAAACCTATTTATGAATGAAAAAATGAGAATATATACATCAAATGATATAAAAGGTGTAGAATTAGGTGGAGCTTTAAAAAATATAATAGCATTTTGTGCTGGAATTGCCGCTCAGTTAGAATTAGGTGATAATACATTTGCAGCACTAATTACAAGAGGGTTAACAGAAATTAGCAGGTTAGGCATTAAATTAGGAGCATCAAAAGATACTTTTTATGGATTAACAGGACTTGGAGATTTAATAGTTACATGTCTAAGTGAACATAGTAGAAATAGAAAAGCAGGTAAACTAATTGGTGCTGGAAAGTCAATAGAAGAAACAAGAAAAGAAGTAGGAATGACTATTGAAAGTATTGATAATATTGAAGTAGCTTATGAACTTGCCAAAATAAATGATGTAGAAATGCCTATAGTAGAGGCAGTGTATGATGTATTATATAATAATTTAAAACCTGATGAGGCTGTAAAAATTCTTATGACTCGTGAAAAGAAATGTGAATAATGAATAAAAATAATAAAAATTACCAATACTACTAAAAAATATTGGAGGGAAGTAGGATGGATTTTTTTGATAAAATAGGAAAAAAGGCAAGTCAAACTTATGAAAAAACATCAAAATTAGCAAAAGAAGCAAAATTAAAAATGGCTATTAATGAAAAGAAATCTCAAATTGAAGATGTATATGAAGAAATAGGTAAAAAGGTTTACGAACATCATATCAGTGATAAGTCAGTTGATATAGACATAGAAGCAATTTTAGAAGAATATTGTATTAGAATTGATGAATTATGTGATAGAATTGAAGATGAAAGAAAAGAACTTTTAACTTTAAAGGATAAAAAGCAGTGTCCAAATTGTTTTTATGAGATTGATTTAGACTTTAAATATTGTCCAAATTGTGGAACAGAGCAAAAAGAAATAATAGTTCAAGAAAATACTACTGATAATCAAAATTTAGAAAGTAATTAATAAAATTCACACTATATACAAGGAGTAATTATGAAAGCAGTAATACAAAGAGTTTTAGATGCAAATGTTGTAGTAAATGAAGAAATAGTAGGAAAAATTGAAAAAGGATTTGTGGTTTTATTAGGAGTACAAAAAGGAGATACAAAAGAAAATGCAGACTATTTAATAAAAAAGATAACATCATTAAGAATTTTTAGTGATGAAAATGATAAAATGAATTTATCGTTAAAAGATGTAAATGGTAGTTTGCTAATTGTATCACAATTTACTTTATTTGCAGATTGTGCCAAAGGAAATAGACCAAGTTTTTCAAATGCAGCAGAAGCTAACTTGGCAAATGATTTATATGAATATTTTATTGCTGAATGTAAAAATTCAGGTTTTAAAGTTGAAACTGGAATTTTTGGAGCTAATATGAAGGTAAATTTAACAAATGATGGTCCAGTTACAATTATTATTGAAAAATATTAATACGGAAATCTTTCATACAAATATTTTATTATATCATCTGCGTTATAATCTGTTACATTAATGAAAGTTCCTTCATCTAAGCTAATCCACATATTAATTTTATATTTTTCATTATTATCTATAAAATTTCCTATAATGTCTGCTATTTCAATAGAATTATTATATTTTTTTTCCCATTTCAAATCATTTTGTAATGGGATTTCTTTATTATAAAAATCCTTTAAAAATTTTGAAATTTCACCTTTTTTATCACTATATAAATTTACAATCGTATACATAATTTTCAATCTCCTTCTAATTATTATTACAATTTTATTATTTATATATACAAAGAATAAAAGGTAATTTTTATGGAATAATAAATTTAGGTGATTTCAATGAATAAAAAAAGCAAAAAATTTATTTTATATTTTTTTATATTCTGTTTTTTATTATTAACTTTAACAGGGTGTAGTACAAATGATGATGATGAAAATGTTTTAAAAGATAAAATAAAAAGTGAAATTTCATATTTGGATACAAGGTTAATTGGAATGTTAAATAGTGCAAATGGAATTTCATTAGAGAATTATATAGTTAAAGCAGAGGAAATAAATGAAGAAGAAACAAGTTCAGGAAGTGTAAATAAGTCTTCTTCAGATAGCCAAAATGATAATTCTTCTGAATCTAGTAAAGAGGGAGAAGGAGAGGATAATGCTAAAGAAACTATAGAATCAGATTTTAATGAAGTAAAATACAAAATGGAAGGAAATGAAATTTTATTACAAAACAGAAATATAGATTGGAACTTATTAAAATCAGAAATTGAAAAGCTTTATTCTAGTTGGACGACTATTGTATTAGATTTATATAAAATAAATATAAGTAATGATGATATACTAGCTTTTAATAAAGATTTAGATGTTGCAATCCAAGCAATTAAAAGTGAAGATAAAGTACAAACTTTAAATTCTCTTTCAAAATTGTATTCATATATTCCAAAATTTTCTATAGCATTTAATAATAATAAAATTAGCAATATTTATCAAACGAAGTCAAATTTATTAAATGCATATGTTTTAGTAGAGCAAGATAATATTACAGAACTACAAAAACAATTATCAAATGCAGAACAAGCATTTTTGCCAATAGTAAATGATATTACTTCACAAAACAATAACCAGTCTAACATTAATAAAGCATACATTTTAATAAAAGAGTTACAAAATTATACTAATACAGATGACAAAGATGTATTTTATATTAAATATAAAAATTTGATACAGGAACTAAATAATATTGAATAAAACTTGAAAATTAATAGTATTTATTGTAAAATAGAAAAGAAGTAAATTGAATAGTCGCGTATGGCAAAACCGAAAGGTTGCGTATGAGGAAAGTCCGGGCTCCATAAGAGCAATGATGCTGGATAACATCCAGTGAAGGTAACTTCAAGGAAAGTGCAACAGAAAATAACCGCCTTTTTAGGTAAGGGTGAAAAGGTAAGGTAAGAGCTTACCGCAGATATGGTGACATATCTGGTCAGTGTAAACCCCATCTGGAGCAACACCTCGTAATTCCAAGAAGGTTAAGATGCTCTTTCGTCTTCTTGGTTTTGGTGGCTTAAGCCTTATAGTAATATAAGGAATAGATAAATGACTATTCATGACAGAACCCGGCTTATAGATTTACTTTATTTTATATGAAAACAGATAGGATAAACCCTATCTGTTTTGTATATTATATTATTTTGATTTTGGAGGAGTATATTGAATAATTTCTCCAATCTCACAATCAATTGTCTTACAAATTCGTGCAAGCAAATTTAAGTCTACTTTTTGCATATCATTATTACAGTATTTAAGTAATTGTTTATAGTGGATTTGACCATTTCTAGATAAGCTAGAGCGACTAATGTGATGTTTTTTCAAATATTCGTCCAATTTTAAATCTACTTTTCCCCAATCTTCTTCCATGTGCTCACCTCATTAGAATACTATCATCTTTTATACTGTGGGACAATTAGGCACAAACATAGTATGTATAGGCATATAATGAGGTATTTATTCTATATTTTTTCATTGGGATAATTATGTGATAAAAAATTTTTTATATCAGTTGGCAAGTCTGCTTCTAAATTCATTTTTTGCTTAGTTAATGGATGTATAAAGCAAACTTTGCAGGCATGTAAGGCTTGTCTGTTTATATAGCTAGATTTTTTACCATATAAAGTATCTCCTGTTATGGGATGTCCTATATAAGACATATGAACTCGAATTTGATGAGTTCTGCCTGTTTGCAAACTTATATGTACTAAAGAAGTATCGTTAAATTCCTTAATTACAAAATAATTTGTAATCGCATTATCCCCATTTTTATTAACACATCTTTCTATAATGCTATTTTCTTTTCTAGAAATTGGTGCATCAATTAAATCTGTTTTTTTATTTAATATACCATCAACTAGAGCGATATAATCTTTTTTGAAAGTTTTATTATTCATTTGCCTTATTAAACATTCCTGAATATATTCATTTTTAGCAAAAATAACAATTCCGGGATGTATCTTTATCTAATCTATTAACTATTCTAATTTTCTTTTTTAAACCTAATTTATCAAAATAGTATTTTACTCCATTTGATAAACTATTTTCATAATGCAAGATAGAAGGATGTACGGCAATATTAGCTGGTTTATTTATTATTAGCATTGCTTCATCTTCATATATTATATCTAAATTCATTTTTACTGGTATAATGTTTGAACTATCTTCGATAAAATCAATTATTACGTTTATTTTATCATTTAATTTAACTAAATCGTTTATATATGCAATAGTATTATTTAATAGTATTTTTTTATTAGTTTTTAATTTTAAAATTAATCTATCAGACATATTAAATTCATTTTTTAATATATTTTTTACTGTTTGATATTTATTATCTACTACAGTATATTCTAAGTTCATAGTAATCTCCTTAAACAAAAAATATATAATATTATAAATCAAAAATATTTAATGTGCAATTAAAAAATACTTTAAAATATATTGTGTTTTTTAAATTTAAAATATATAATATTAATAAATTTAATAGTGGAGGAAAATTATGTCTTTTATAGAAGAAATAAAAAGCAAAGCAAAAAATGAAATAAAAACAATTGCATTACCAGAAGCAACAGATTTAAGAGTGCTAAAAGCTACTGCCATAATTGCGAAAGAAGGATTTGCAAATATCATTTTATTAGGAAATAAAAACGAAATATTAAAAATAGCAAATGAAAATGATTTGGATTTATCTAACGTGACAATTATAGATCCAAATAATAATGAAAAATACGAAGAATATGTTGAAGCATTTTATGAATTACGAAAAGCAAAAGGAATGGATTATGAAAAAGCAAAAAATTTAATTAAAGATCCTGTTTATTTTGGAATGATGATGGTAAAGCAAGGCGATTGTGATGGATTAGTTTCTGGGGCTATTCATTCAACTGCAGATACATTAAGGCCTGCTTTACAAATATTAAAAACAGCACCTAATACTAAACTTGTTTCAGCATTTTTCTTAATGGTTGTTCCAAATTGTGAATTTGGTGAAAATGGAACATTTGTATTTTCAGATTGCGGATTAAATGCTTATCCAAATGAAGAAGAATTATCAGAAATTGCAATTTCATCTGCAAAGAGTTTTGAACAACTAGTAGGAAAAACTCCAAAAATTGCAATGCTTTCTTATTCTACTTATGGAAGTGCAAAATCAGATTCTACAAATAAGGTTATAAATGCAACAAAGCTTGTAAAACAAAAAGCACCAGAACTTACGATAGATGGAGAATTGCAATTAGATGCAGCTATCATTCCAGAAGTTGCAGAAAGTAAAGCTCCAGGTAGTTTAGTTGCAGGACATGCAAATACTTTAATATTTCCAAATTTAGATGCTGGAAATATAGGATATAAATTAACACAAAGGCTTGCTAAAGCAGAAGCATATGGACCACTATGCCAAGGAATAGCAAAACCAGTAAATGATTTATCACGTGGTTGTAGTGCTGAAGATATAGTTGGAGTAGTTGCAATTACAGCTGTTCAAGCTCAAATGCAAAATTAAAAATATATAAATATTAGGAGGTTATTAATGAAAGTTTTAGTTGTAAATTCAGGGAGTTCTTCTTTAAAATATCAATTAATAGATATGGATAAAAAAGAAGTGTTAGCAAAGGGAAATTATGAAAGGTTAGGGACAAATGATGCTTTTTTGACACATAAAATTGGTGAAGAAAAACATGTATTTAATCATCCAGCATTAAATCATGAAGAAGCTATTTCATTTGTAATAACTCAATTAACTAGTGAAGAATTTGGAGTTATTAATAATTTAAATGAAATTGATGCAGTAGGGCACAGGGTACTTCATGGTGGAGAAAAACTTAGTGGATCAGTTTTAATAGATGAAAATGTAATTAGTATTATTGAAGAGTGTATTCCTCTTGGACCATTACATAATCCACCAGCATTATTAGGTATACGTGCTTGTCAAAAATTGATGCCAAATGTAAAAATGGTTGCAGTATTTGATACAGCTTTTCATCAAACTATACCACCTGAAAATTATTTATATCCAATTCCATATGAGTACTATACAAAACATAAAATACGTAAATATGGTTTTCATGGTACATCACATAGATATGTTTCAAAAAGATTAAAAGAAATAGCTGGCAAACAATATGATAAGGTTGTTACATGTCATTTGGGGCAAGGTGCTAGTTTATGTGCTATAAAAGATGGAAAATCTATTGATACAAGTATGGGGTTAACACCTGTTGCTGGAATAATGATGTGTGCTAGAAGCGGAGATTTAGATCCATCAGTAGTTACATATTTAATGGATGTAGAAAATTTAACAACAAAAGAAGTTATGGATATATTAAATAAAGAATCAGGTGTATATGGACTTTCTGGAATATCAAAAGATTTTAGGGATATAGAAGATGAATATCAAAAAGGAAATAAAAATGCAATTTTAGCTGCAACACACTATGATTCTACAGTAGCCCAATATATTGCAAGATATGCAGTTGAACTTGGAGGACTTGATGCTATAGTATTTACAGGTGGAGTTGGAGAAAATCAATTTAATACAAGAAAAAGAATATGTGATAAATTAAAATTTTTAGGATTAGAAATAGATGAAAATAAAAACAAAATAAGAGGAGAAGAAATAGAAATTTCTTCTGATAATTCAAAAATTAAAGTATATGTTATACCAACAGATGAGGAAATGATGATAGCAGAAGATACAGTTGAATTAACAAAATAATTTTTTGTATTTACATAATATTATAAATGTGATATAATATTACGCATAATAAAACTAGGAGGACAGTAATATATGGGACGGTTTGAAGGATGAAGCGTAAGCTTCATTCCTTTATATATAAAAATAAATTATAAGGGGGAAAATTATGGCAAAAATATTAGAAGATATTTCAAGAACATTTAATGAATTTTTACTATTACCAAATTTAACTACAGAAGAATGTATACCAAATAATGTATCATTAAGAACACCACTTGTTAAATTTAAAAAAGGAGAAGAGCCAAAGTATTCTGCGAACATACCTATGGTTTCAGCTATTATGCAATCTGTTTCTGGAGAAGAAATGGGAATAGCCCTTGCAAGAGAGGGTGGAGTTGCTTTCATTTATGGAGCGCAATCTATTGAATCACAAGCAGAAATGGTATACCATGTAAAAAAACACAAAGCTGGTTTTGTAATAAGTGATTCTAACGTAAAAAGTGGTACAAGTTTAAGAGATGTAATTGCCTTAGTAGAAAAAACAGGACATTCAACAGTAATTGTAACAGAGGATGGAACAGCAAATGGTAAGTTTTTAGGAATTGTAACAGATAAAGATTATAGACTTACTAGAGATAACCAAGATGCACCAATTGATGACTATATGACGAAAGCTGAAAATGTAGTTTGTGCTAAAAAAGGAATATCATTATCAGAAGCCAATGATATTATTTGGGAAAATAAAATAAATTGTTTACCAATATTAACAGAAGAAGGAAATTTAAAATATCTTGTATTTAGAAGAGATTATGAAGAAAGAAAAAATAATCCAAATTCATTACTAGATGAAAATAAAAGGTATATTGTAGGAGCTGGTATTAATACAAGAGATTATGAGGAAAGAATTCCTGCTTTAGTTAATGCTGGTGTTGATTTACTTTGCATGGATTCATCAGATGGATATTCTGTATGGCAAAAGAAAACAATTGATTATGTAAGAGAAAAATATGGAGACAGCGTTAAAATAGGAGCTGGTAATGTAGTTGATAGAGAAGGTTTTAGATATCTTGCAGAAGCTGGAGCTGATTTCATAAAAGTCGGAGTTGGAGGAGGCTCTATATGTATTACTCGTGAGACAAAAGGAATTGGACGTGGACAAGCTAGTGCTGTAATTGATGTTGTAGCAGCACGAGATGAATATTTTAAAGAAACAGGAGTATATATTCCAGTTTGTTCTGATGGAGGTATTGTTCATGATCATCATATTACAATTGCATTAGCACTTGGAGCTGATTTTGTTATGATGGGAAGATATTTTGCAAGATTTGATGAAAGCCCAACTAGAGTATTAAAAGTAGGAAATACATATGTAAAAGAATATTGGGGAGAAGGCTCAAATCGTGCAAGAAATTGGCAAAGATATGATCTTGGAGGAGATAAGAATAAATTATCTTTTGAAGAAGGTGTAGATTCATATATACCATATGCTGGTAGTTTAAAAGATAATTTATCTGTTACTGTTTCTAAAATAAAATCAACAATGTGCAATTGTGGGGCGATTTCAATACCAGAATTCCATGAAAAAGCAAGATTAACACTTGTATCAGATGTTAGTATTACTGAAGGTAGCGCACATGATGTTATGTTAAAAGAAGTAGATAAAAGTTATAAATAGAAATTAGATTAAAATAAAATGTGAAACAAAATTAAAAATAATTAAAAAGTTTCACATTTTTTTATACAAAAATATCAAATTAATTGGAGATTTTTGGAAAAAATTGGCGAATATAGCAAATTGTACTTGCTAAAAGTAACATAAAGTGGTAAAATAATTAATATAGAAACTTGTTGTTATTTGATTAAGTTTTAATCAAAGCTATTTTATAGGAGGTCGAGATGTCAGAAATACGGAAAGAAATTGTACGACAAATCGAGTTTGAGTTAAGGCAGGGAATCATTCAGGAATTTCAAATCCCTGAGAGACTCACGGCCGAAGGGGTAGCAAGGTTCGAGATTGAGCCTCTAACAGAAAAAATTTTGGCTCAATATGGAAAAGAGCTTTCTCGCTGCTAAGCGAGAAAGTTCTTTTCATAGATTACATTCATAAAAGAATTGGTTGAAGTTGGCGTTTATCTAAGCCTTCTTCTAAAGTTTTTATTATATATTCTGGATCAAATACTAAAGAACGAGGTTTTGTAATTGGATTATCTTGTCTAAAAGGAACAAAAAAATAATTATTCCTATTTAATAATGTTCCTATATTTGATGCATTACCACTTAATCCATCATTAGTAGATACAGCTATTACTAAAGCGTTATTATTCCTTAAATGAGATTTTGCAGCCATTGTAACAGGTGTATCTGTAATTCCATTTACTAACTTTGCAATTGTATTTCCAGTACATGGGGCAATAATCATAATATCTGTCATTTTTTTTGGACCGTATTGGCTCTGCATCTTGTATAGTATGAATAA
Organism: uncultured Clostridia bacterium; assembly: GCA_944390975.1. Classification (GTDB taxonomy): domain Bacteria; phylum Bacillota; class Clostridia; order TANB77; family CAG-508; genus RGIG8482. The sequence continues at coordinate 103,381 of CALXRX010000001.1, forward strand.
TTTTTTTCTTAGTTATATCTTCTATTTCTTGGATAAAATCTTTAGCATTTCCAAACTTTGTGTCTAAATTATATGCATTAAAAGACATAATTGGGATTATTTCTGCACCATTTTCCATTATTTCTTTTATTTTAGGAATTGTATGTGCGAATGTACAAAAAGAGCCAGTCATAGCAAAACCTATTTTTTTACCATCTAACTTCAAATTTATTTACCTCCTCTCTGTAGGTTATAATACATATTATGAATTTATGTAAATTTTGCTACTTGCGAAAAAATAAATAGAATGTAAATATAGATTTTTGTATGTACAATTTTGTAAAATCATGTTAAAATATATATATATTTGTAAGAGGGGGAAAAATTGTGAAAAATGATGAAACTATATTAATACTTGACTTTTTTGGTCAATATAACCAATTAATTGCAAGAAGAGTAAGAGAATGTAATGTATATTGTGAAATTGTACCTTATGATATTTCAATAGAAAAAATTAAAGAAAAAAAGCCAAAAGGTTTAATATTTACAGGAGGACCAAATAGCGTATATTTAAAGGATTCACCAATGTGTGATAAAAGAATATTTGAATTAGGTATACCAATATTAGGAATATGCTATGGCATGCAACTTATGACACATATTTTAGGTGGAACTGTTTCTAAAGCTGATAAGAGAGAATATGGAACTTTACCTGTTAATATAAATAATTCTTCACCATTGTTTTTAGGATTTGAAAATAAAAATGATTGCTTAATGAGTCACACAGATTTTGTATCAAAAGTTCCAGAAGGGTTTGAGGTAATTGGTAATACAGATAATTGTCCAACAGCTGCAATGCAAAATGTAGATAAAAAATTTTATGGTATTCAATTTCATCCAGAAGTAAATAATACTGTTAATGGAAGTAAAATTATAAAAAATTATTTATATAATGTATGTAATTGCACAGGAAATTGGAAAATGTCATCATTTGTTGAAGAATCTATAAAAAATTTAAAAGAAAAAATTGGAAATAAAAAGGCGCTATGTGCTTTATCTGGCGGAGTAGATTCTTCTGTTGCAGCCGTATTATTACATAAAGCTATTGGAAAAAATTTAACATGTATATTTGTTGACCATGGTCTGCTTAGAAAAAATGAAGGTGACGAAGTTGAAGACATATTTAGAAATCAATTTGACATTAATTTAATAAGAGTAAATGCAAAAGATAGGTTTTTAGCTAAACTTGCCGGAGTAACTGATCCTGAAACTAAAAGAAAAATAATAGGGGAAGAATTTATTAGAGTATTTGAGGAAGAAGCAAAGAAAATAGGAACTGTAGATTATTTAGTTCAAGGAACAATTTATCCTGATGTAATAGAAAGTGGACTAGGAAAAGGTACTACAATAAAGAGTCATCATAATGTAGGCGGACTTCCAGATTACGTGGATTTCAAGGAAATTATTGAGCCATTAAGAGATTTATTTAAAGATGAAGTACGTAAAACAGGTATAGAATTAGGAATTCCTGAAAATTTGGTTTACAGACAACCATTCCCAGGACCAGGTCTTGCAATAAGAATTATTGGAGACATTACTGATGATAAATTAAATATCTTGAAAGATGCAGATGCAATTTTTAGAGAAGAAATTAAATTAGCAGGATTAGATAAAGAAATTAACCAATATTTTGCAGTATTAACCAATCTAAAAAGCGTAGGAGTTATGGGAGATGATAGAACTTACGATTATACTATTGCACTACGTGCTGTTACAACATCTGATTTTATGACAGCTGTATGGTCTAAAATACCATATGAAATTTTAGAAAAAGTTTCTGCAAGAATTGTTAATGAAGTTAAACATGTAAACAGAGTTGTTTATGATATTACAGGTAAACCACCAGCAACAATCGAGTGGGAATAAGAATAAAATAAAAGGCATATTAGTATTTTTAACTAATATGTTTTTTATTTTATAAAAATACAAACATTTTTTTGCAATAAACTATTGACAAAGAACTTTTGTTCAGTTATAATTAACACACAAACAAAAAAATGTTCGTAAATAGAGGGGATGCATATGAATTTAAAAATAGTTAATTTTTCTAAGTTTTTAAGAAGTATTATATTAATAATTGGAATAACTTTTATTATAAGTTTGTTTATTAATAATAAAAGTTTTTCATATAAAGAAAATGAATATAAAGAAATATACATATCAAACGGTGATACATTATGGAGTATTGCAAAAGAGGAAAAAGAAAATAATCTATATTATAAAAATCAAGACATTAGAGATATTGTTAATGATATAAAATTAATAAACAAATTAAATACTAGTAACTTGTTTGCAAATCAAAAATTGCTAATTCCATATAAAAATTAAAAATAAACAAACAGAAAATATAATAATTATGATATTTCTGTTTGTTTAATATAAAAATATTACATGTTAGCTAAAGGATTACTTTCAACAGCATTACGAACTTGTTCATTTTCAACATGAGTATATATTTCTGTTGTAGAAATACTAGCATGTCCTAAAAGTTCTTGTAAAGCTCTAATATCTACGTTTCCATACTGATACATAAGAGTAGCTGCTGTATGTCTTAATTTATGTACAGAATATTTAGTTGTATCAAGTCCTGCCTTTTTCAACTCGTTTTTTACAATATATTGTACAGTTCTATTACTAATTCGTTCTCGTCTTTCACTTAAAAATAGAGCATCTTTAGAATCAAACTTTATTCCTTCTTTAGGTCTTACTTCTATATATTCAGCAATTGCTCTCATACAGGCATTATTTAAATATATAGTGCGTTCTTTATTTCCTTTACCAATAACAGTTAATTTACAATCATCAAATTTAATATCTTTCATATTAATATTTACTAATTCTGATAAACGCATTCCACAATTAAGGAATAATGTAGTAATAGCATAGTCCCTAAAATTATTTCTATTATCTTCATTACTAGCAACAGCTAATAACTTCTTACTATCATCTAATGTAAGATATTTTGGCATACGCTTATCTAGTTTAGGTGTTTCTAAATCTAAAGCAGGATTTGCATCAATTAATTTAGCTTTAGAAGATAAATATTTAAAAAATATTCTTATACTAGAAACTTTTCTTGCTCTTGTAGCAGGTTTACTTCGTAAAGTTGTAGCAAGATATGAAATGAAAGCATGAATATCATCTAAAGTTATTTTTTTTATAGTATTAATAGATATATCATTTATTGTAATTTTAGAAAAGTCATGTTCTTTAGTAATACCAAAATGTAGTTTTATAAACTTCAAAAATGTTGCAAGGTCATAATTATATTCTTTTATTGTATTTGGTGACTTGTTCAGTATTGTTACAGAATAATCCAAAAAGGAATTTAGAAAGTCAGGATTATCATTTCTATCAATCATTATAAACCTCCTAATCATATTTCTCTAAAGTGATATATAAATTATACAACAAAAATAACTTTTTTTATATAAAGTTTAGAAAAAATTATTGAATAAATATCATTCTTAAATTTCATTAAATATATAACTAAATTGAATTATTTACTTCTAAAAACAATATTGATATAATTTAGATATATAAAGAAATACTGCAATATTTTATAATAAGTGTACAGGGATGTTTATTTGTGAAAAGAAAGGGTTTGTTTTAGTATGAATAAAGTATTAAACGAAAAATTAATTTATCTAGTTCTTTCAATTGTTGAAGAGATACCAAAAGGAAATGTTGCAACATATGGTCAAATTGCTAAATTAGCAGGTAAACCTAAAAATTCTAGATTAGTTGGAAAGATTTTAAGTATGTCTGAATTTTATGGAAAATACCCATGCCACAGAGTAGTAAATTATAATGGTAGAATAGCTCCATACTTTATTGAACATAGAAAATTATTAGAAAGTGAAGGAGTAGTGTTTAAAGACGAGTTACATGTTGATATAAAGGAATATAAATGGAATATTTAAAAAATAAATAAAAAAATAAATATGAAAATAAATATTAATTATACGCGAAAAAATAATAAACTAAAATTATAAGAAGTATAACAACTTTTTATGTAAAATATATTGAAAAAATTAATAAAAATATGTATAATAATTAGGGAATTAAAAGAAAAAAGGAGAAAAATATGAAGAAAATAAAAGGAGTATTTATTATAATATTTAGTTTGCTAATATTATTTTCTATTCAGCTACCAGTTTTAGCAGTTGAAAATTTTCAAACTGAGTTAGTAGCAAATAAAGTAGAAATAGAAAAAGGTGAGCAAATAGAAGTAATACTAAACTTTAAAAATTTTCAAGAAATAAACAAGGGAATTAATGCATATAAAGCAACATTAGAATATGATACTGATTTATTTGAAGAAGTAAAAACAACAGATTTTAAAAATCTAAATGATTGGGAAGAATTTTTATATAATTCTAATAATCATGGATTTATAGCAATAAAAAAAGCAGGAACTAAATCAGATGAAGCAATAATTTCGTTAGTGTTAACAGCAAAGGAAAATATTAACCCAAAAGAGACTAATATCAAAGTAAAAGATATCATAGCTTCAGAAGGTAAAAACGATATATATGTAAATGAATCACAAGTTATAATTCAAGTAATAAAAGAACAAAATTCTAGCACTCCCGACGATTCTACAAATATTAAAAATCCGAATACAGAACTAGAAAATAATGATAATACTTTTAATGATTCTATTATGGATGGAAAATTACCACAAACTGGTTTAAGTCCAATGAATTCTTTTATTTTAATAATCATAGAAATACTAATTATAATAGCAATTATTTCATTTATAAAAATGAAACGAATAGATAAAAAAATTAATAAAAAAGGAAAAACATTTTTTACAATTTTATTCTCAGGAATTATTACAATACAATTAATTGGAACAATATATGCTGCAGCAGAAAAAGGAGAATTAAATAATGATGGTGAAATTAATTATAAAGATGTATCTTTATTAGAACAACATTTAATTATACTAAATGCATTGCCAGATGAAAAATTAGAAAATGCAGATATGAATTCAGATGGAGAACTAACAGTAACAGATTTAAGTTTATTAGTTCAAAGAATAGAAAATACATTAGATTATAAAGTAGATATAACTTCTAATATGGATAATTACTATCCAGAGAAAAATGAAGAAATAGAACTAAAATTTTCAGCCTATGTATCTTATGGTGCAAAAATAGATGAAGTAACAATTAATGGACAAGCTTACAAAGTAGAAAATGAGGAAAATACAAAAAACTACATTGTGAAAATTAACGCACAAAATGTATCTGGAATACAAGAATTTAAATTTACAAAAGTAAAATTAAACGTAGGAAAAGAAATTAAAGTAAATCATCTAATAAAAATAGATGTGTTAAAGGAAAAACCTGTTATTCAAAATTATCAAATAACAGAAATTGTAGAAGAAGCAAAATTAAAAGTAACATTTGAATTAAAAGATATAGATAACAGTTCAACGGTTGCAAAAATTCAATTATTTGAAGATAATAGTAGTGTAGAGCCAATCAAAGAAGAAACAGTAAAATCAGGAAATAATGAATTTATTTTAGATTTAGAAGAAAATAAAAAATATGTATTAATTATATATGTAAGTTACAATTTAGATACTAATCAATTAACAGAGCAAGAAATAGATAATACAGGTGTAATAGTAGAAACAAAAGAATTACAATTAAATATAGACTATAAACTTAGCTTAAATAATATAAAATTATACAATGAAAATGGAGAAGAAGTACAACAATATAGTAAAAATGAGCCAATTATATTGGGATTTGTAAGTACAAATGCAACTAAATATCAGCCAAAGTATGTTACAATCAATGGAAATAGGTATGAAATCACTAACAAAGAAAATGATACATACAAAGTAAAAATTGATGGAATAGAACAAGTTGGAGAGTATCAATTAAAAATTGAAAGCATAGTATTAGAAAACGGAAAAACATTAGTAATAGAAAATGATAATGGTATAGATTTAAAAATTCTAAAAGAAAAACCAGAAGTTCAAAATGTAAGTATAGAGGAACAAGAAGATGGAATGAAAATTGCCTTTCACATTGAAGATATTGATAACACAATTATTCGTAAAAAATTAATTATCCAAAATGCTAATGGAGATACTATTTTTGAAAAAGATATACAAAATACGGATTTTGACGAAATATGCCAAATACAAAACGAATTAACTACAAAATATAAAATACAAATAATAGCAGACTATGATATTTCTGTTGATGGCTCTAGTGAACAAAAAAATCAAGTGATTTTTGAAGAGGAAATATCAGCAAAAGATAAAATAATTTTTAGAAATGTTGAATTATCTAAAACAAAATTTGAAAAGAATGAAGATATAGTAGTAAGCTATGAAATTAAAACAAATAAATTAAGCAAAGTAGAGAAATTAGTAGTAAATAATAGGGAAGTAGTAGCTACAGAAAGTTCAAAAGATATTTATACAGTTACAATTCCTGCTAGCAACAATGCTGGAAAGCAAGAACTAAATTTATTAAAAATCATATTTAGCGATGGAAGTGAAGTGTATATAAATAACACTCAGAAAATAGAAGTATTAAAATCTGTACCAACTATAGATAATTATCTAGCAAAAGATGATTATGATAATGAAGAAGTGGATTTTACTTTTGAGTTAAAAGATAATGATAAAGCATTTATTTCAGGATATGTACAACTTTTGACAAATGATAATCAAGTAAAAGAAAAACAAAATATAAATAGTATTGGTAATCAGCAAATTTCTTTATCAGTAGCAGAAATGGAAGAATATACATTTCAAGTAGTTGTAACATATACTAGAGATGAAGATAAAACAGAAATTATAACAGATGAAATAGTACTAGAAAAACCAGTTCAAATGATTGCTGATTATGAATTGAAAGTTAGCAACTTGCAAACAAAAAAAGAAACTTCAGGTATCCAAACAAAATATTTTAATAGAGACGAAAATATAAAACTTGTATTTACTAGCACAAATGTAACAAAATTTATTCCAGAAAAGGTACAAATTAATGGGGCAAAATATACATTAGTAGGCTTAGGAAATAATCAATATGAAGTAATACTTAGTGCAATACCAAATGTTGGATTAGCTGAAATTAAAATAGAAAAAATATGGATGAATAACACAAAAGAGTTAGAGGTGCAAGAGAATAATGTCGCAAAAATAGAAATTTTAAAAAACATTCCTACAATAAATACTTTTAGATATGAAGAACTTGAAGAAAGAAAAGTAAATGTAAAATTTGAAATACAAGATGAAGAAAATGCAATGATAAATGCAAAAATTGTTATAGCAGATGAAAATGAAACAATTTTTGAACAAGATGGATTAAAAAAAGGTGAAAATGAAATTACATTTAACTTGACTTCTAGTGAAGAATATACAGCAAAAATATTTGCAGATTATGATTTAGATAGTAACAGTATAGAGTTAGGTGCAAATGAATATAAAAATGTTGAACTTGCGAAAAAAGAAATACTGATATCACAAGAATTAATAGAATTAAAAGATATATTATCAGTACAATTATATACAAAAGAAGGTAATGTAGTAGAAGAAGTAACACAAATTAATGTAAATAATTTTGATGCAAGTAAATATATAGCAAAAGTTAGCATGAAAGAATTACCTGTATTCTATGCAGAAATTGAAGAAGGTATTGTTGAAGAAGGAAAATTTAGATTAATTCTAAAATATGACAATGTTGTACAATATGATGGTGATACAAAGGCAAATAAAATAAAAGTTACATTTGGTGAAATAAGCGATGACATTGTTAATAATTTAAAGTTTGAAGAACTTATAGAAATAATAGCAAAAAATCCAACAGCTGAGATTAATTTAACAAATGATTTAGATGCAAAAAATATAACAGTATCTACAACAACATATCTACAAGATTTTAAAGGAACAATAAATGGTAATGGTCATATTATAAAGAATCTATCTAAACCGCTATTTAATACATTAGAAAATGCAGAAATTAAAAACTTGATAATAGAAAATGCTAAAATTTCAGGAAATAGTAGTGGAATTCTAGCAAATCAAGCAATAGAGACACAAATTAAAAATGTACATATTTTAGATTCTACAATGGAAGCATGGCATACAAATGGTATGGGTGGCTTTGTAGGAATTGCAGAAAATAATACAATAATAGAAAATTGTTCAGCTAATAATTTAAAAGTAAATGGCTCAAAAAGAGTAGGTGGATTTACAGGATATTTAAATACAAATTCTGAAATTAGTAATAGCTATATTCAAGGTTTAATAATAGCATCAAGTGATGCAGTAGGAGGAATGGTAGGACAATCATCAGGTGCAATAAAAATTCAAAATTCATATGCGGATGTAGAAATTCAAACAACTGCTTCTTATGCTAATGCTGGTATAATAGGATATGCTGCAGGAAATGGTGTTACACTAATTAATAATGTTAGTTTAGCAGATGGTAAATTAGGAACTAGAGTGATAGGAACAACAACAACATATACAAATAGTTCGAAAAATAATTATGAAATTGAAGAATCAGAATTAGCAAGTAATAGTAATAACAATCAAATAAAAACAATATCAAAAAATGATATAGATGAAGAATTTTTCAAAGATACATTAAAATGGGATGATGAAATTTGGAGATTAGACAATGTAAATATAGATAAATTACCAACACTAAAAAACTCAGATCCATGTGATGATTCTAATGTAAAAGAAATAGTAAAACCAGAAAATGAAGACGTATATATTCCAAATATTGCAAGATTAAGAAAAATGTCAAATTATGATACTAACAAAGAAATTGCTTATCATAATATGAATTTATTAATGCCATTTTATGATGCAAAACTTTTCATAGAATATGGAAATAAAATAGATGTAAATGACATATTAAATAACCAGAAAATAAAAATGATTATTCCATATAATGAATATGGCAAAATGATAGTAGGATTAAATACAAATAATTATGATGATATATCTAGAATTAGAATAATATTTGAGGATGAGCAAATAAAGGATTATACACTAGAATTTAAGAAAAAAATAAGTGATATAGCAACATATAAAATAAAAGAATTAGATATAAGATATGTATATAATCAATTTATTATGAATAGGCAAATATCAACTATAGATGAAATAATAAATGTAGCAAATAATTTAGACTACAAAACTCAAATTCAACTTGTAACACCAGAAGAAGAAAGTAGAATATATGTAGATTATTATAATGAATATGCAAAAAATGAATTAGAACAAGCAATAATGTATTTAATATCAAATGAGCCTGAATATAATTTGTATTTAGATAATGAAATATTAAAACAAAAAATAAAGCAAGATATTACAGAAGAATCACAATTAGAAAAAATAATATATACATATAATTATTTTGATAAATGGTATAATATGGAAATTGGTGGAATATCATTAACTGATTTAGTTCTATTCAATGTTCATAATATAAATAATGAAAAAACAATTATGGATTTGGTAAATGCAACAATTTCACAAGGAGAAAATGCTAGAAAAACAAGTAATTCAGTTGGCTTTTTTAACAATGTTATAAAATCTGAATTAGAAGATAAAAACATTGGAGAATTTATAGAGTATTTTGTCAAAGTGCTTGCAGGATATGATAATGCAAATGACTGGTTTACAGATAATTTTAAAGGCATGATAAAGGAAACACCAATTGAGGGAAAAGATGTTAGATATCGTGCATGGGAAATGATGAAAGTAAGAAATCATTTGATATTACCAATAATGTCGATGCCAAATCAAGAAGAAATGTATATAGTATCAGTCCCATCTCAAATTTTAATAGGTAGTTTAAATAGATACAATGATTTTGTAAGTGGAAATATTAAAATGATGCAACAAGCTATTGACAAATATTCAGAATATATAGGCAATTTTTACAAAATATCTTCAAATTTCATAAAAGATGCAGATAATATACTGAATAAGCATGTTCATATTCAATATGATACGAGATTTGGATTTGCAAGTTCTGGAAGCCAATATGCAGGAACGACACAAGATCCAGTTATTAAATGGGTATATGAAGTAATGGGAACTATGCCAGCTGAAAATGGTACAGGTGCTTATGCAAATGGAACAGATGTATATTGGGTAGCTAATGCAGCATTGGTTAGAGGCACATATAGTTTTAAAATATTTACTCACGAAACAGCACATAATCAAGATGGTTACTACTTCTATGAAGGAAATGGAAGAAGAAGTGGCACAGATGGTGAGGATCACGCTGATGCCAACATTGCTCAAGATTTAGGAGATGGATCAGTAGTATTTAATATAAGAGAGAACTTACCTGTAACAGCTGATGATTCAAATAATTTAAAATTAGATAGTATAAATGGAACTGATAAAATTTATAATTACTATAAGGAAATGTTTGAAACATATTATGTATTAGATTACTTAACAGGTCAGGCATTTTTACAATTGTCACCAGAAGAACAAGCAAGAGTTGCAGTTCAAGTGACTTATCAAGGTGGAACAAATTATGAAGATGGTGGAGCAGGAGTTACTTATAAGAAAATAACAGCAGAAGAATTTGAAAAAATGCAACTTAAAAATATGGAAGAATTGTGGGATAATGGAATTGCATTAAGAGGAACTGGAACAGTACCAGGAAATGGTTCATATGGCGGAGACACACATTATAGCATTTACTGGTATCAACCACATAACAATAATGGTAGACCAGATTCTTATACCTTTAAACGTTTAGGATTCGAGATGCTTGGGGTAGGTGGATATTCAGATGGATTTGTAACTTATCGTTCTGTAAAAAGTAGTAATGATTTAGATGCTTTAAGAAAAATAACAAAAAATGATACAATTACTTGGAAACAATATAAGATGGATAGATATAAAACTGTTGAACAAAATTTAAGTAATATACCATATTTTAATACACAGGATGTTATTGAAGCATATAAACAAGCTCTTCAGAAGGATGCACAAAATGGTAACTTAAATAATGTAAATATTGTAAGAAGAACTTTATATGGAGTTATAAAAAGAGCAACTAAAGACTTTACTACTGGAAATATTTATTCAGTTGGTACAGAAGTTGAAATTTCGTCAGCGGAGCAATTAATAGAAGTATTAAATTCAGCAGAATGGGGTAATTATAAATTAGTAAATGATATCGATTTTTCAAATATAACTACAACAGAAAATGCATATATAAGCAATGTGTTTGTTGGTAGAATTAATGGAAATGGTCATAAGATTAAAGGATTAAAAGCAACATTATTTAATTCAATGACATATGCCCAAATACAAGATTTAACAATAGAAGCACCTGTATATTCTTCTCAAGCAACAGCAATACTAGCAAATACTTCTAAAAATAGTATTCTAAATAATGTAATTGTAAATGATAGTAATATTAATCTACCTTTTGCAAAAACCATTAGTGGTACATTACAAGTATTGGGCAATACAAAAATTAATGTTCATAATAATGAAATATCAAGTATAGAGGAGTTATTAGAAATTTCATCTTCTGAGAATTCTTTGAATAGGAAAAAAGTTTATGAACTAAAAAATGATTTAGATGCAAGTTCTATAACTGGTGTAGAGTCTATTATAACAGGAACTTTTGAAGGAGTTATTAATGGAAATGGACATACAATTTCTAATTTAAAAGTACCATTAATTGCTACATTAACTGGAAATGTAAATAATTTAATTATTGAAAATGTAGAGATAAAAAAATCAAGTACAAATAATCTTGCACCATTAGCAAGAGAAACACAAGGAGCTACAATTAGCGATATAAAGGTTAACAATGTAACAATCGAAGGAAGAGATAATATTTCTGCAGTTGTTGGTATAGCAAGTAGCAATACAAAGTTTAATAGAATTTCTGCAACAAATATAAATGTTAAGGCATCAAATTATTATGCAGGAGGCATTATAGGGCGTTCTTATGATAGTCAATTAAAGGATATTTTGGTATCTGGTACTCTAGAAGTAATAAATACTCATAATGGTGGTGTAATAGGTGCTTTAAATAGAGATGTATTAGAAAATGTATATGCAGATGTTGATGTTACAAGAGTAAGAGAAGGAGATTCGAGAAATAAAAATGCTGGTTTGTACGGAGCAATGGAATCAGGGGCTATTAGCATAAGGAATGTAATAGTAGTAGGATACATGTCAGATAATTTATATAAAATAACACCAGCTACAACTGAAGCAGAAATAAATAACATAGCATCTTATTTTACAAATGTATACGAATATGAAGATAGTACAGGTATTAGTAATGCAGAGATATCAGATGTAGTGAAAAAGGTAACAAATGACAATTTAAAAGATATGAATTTCTATGTAAACGTGATGGGGTGGTCAACAAAAATATGGGATTTTTCAGATGTTGTTTCTGGAGGTATTCCCAAAATTAAATAATTTACTAATACTAAAAGAATATTATTAATGCAATAAAGTACTATTTTTCTTAAGATTAATATATAATTCAACACATTTTTATATCTTTCATACTATATAGTATAGGAGGAATGTAAAAATGTGTTGTTTTTGTAATATTTGTAGAACAATAAAGATACTTTCTATTATAAATTTAATTTTGTTTATAAGTATTTTTATATTATTTATAGTGATTATATTTAATAATGGAATTATGGATAACAGGGATATTTTAGTTACGGTAGCAAGAAGCACAGATAATACGCAAGTAGGAGATGCTATTATAAATTTTGGTGAAAATCAAATTGTAGAAGGAAGTGCAATAAGTCATGAAGCTGGAAGCAGTCAAATTAATATTAATGAAACTGGAATATACCAAATATCTTATCAATTAGAAGGAATTGACCAGAGAGCATCAACTAGATTTAATTTTAATGCTATTCTTTTAGTGAATAATATTCCATTAACAGATACTTTAAATGAAGGAGCAGTTCTTAGTGAGGATATTGTTAATAATCGTTATACTCTTACTAGTACTGTAATATTAAGACTAAGTGCAGGAGATATATTACAGCTTGGGGCATTGTCATTTGAAAATGTAACATATCCAAATGCACGTATTGATATTGAAAAAATTGGTTAATGCTTCTTTATTTTATAGTTTAAAATATAAGAATATAAATATTTTAAAAAATTTTTTAAAAAATGTATTACATGAAATATTTTCTTGTGATATAATAAGTAAAGTTGAGTAGCAAAAAAGCGTAAGTCCAAACAAAATTGGATTTATGCTTATTTTTTTGTTTTAAGGAGGTAAAAGATGAAAGAAAAATTGCATTTACTACAAAAATAATATATAATATGACATATTTAAGGAGGCTGTTCAATGATATTAAATATAGATTTAGAGAATCTTATTAACGAACATAAAAATGAATTAATAGAAAATATAAAAAATTTAATCAAATATAAAAGTATTTCAGTTGAAACAGAAGGAAATATGCCGTTTGGCAAAGAAAATGCAAAATGCTTACATGAAGCATTAAATATTGCTAACAAGTACGGATTTACAACAAAGAATTTAGATAATTATTGTGGATATGCAGAAATTGGCAAAGGAGATAAAATCATAGGAATAGCAACACATTTAGATGTAGTTCCCGCAGGAGAAGGATGGGAAACAGATCCGTTTTGTGCTACTATCAAAGATAATAAGATATATGGGAGAGGTACAAGTGATGATAAAGGTGCAGTTGTAGCCAGTATGTTAGCATTAAAAATCATAAAAGAAATGGGGATTACATTAAACAAAAGAGTTAGATTAATTATGGGGTGTGCTGAAGAAACTGGTTCAAAATGTATGCAATATTACAATGAAAGAGAAGAAGAATTCGAAATAGGATTTACACCAGATGGAAAATTTCCATGTGTCTTTGGTGAAAAAGGACATATAAGAGCAAGATTTAAGTATACAAATCCATCATCAATAATAAATATAAATGGCGGAACAATTGATAATGCCGTTTGCGACAAATGTATAGTGCATATATACAATAATACTTTTAATCAAAAAGTACTAAAAGATTATTTGTCAGAAAATAATATAAAATTTGAGATAAAAAATGATAATGATATATGCATTATAGAAGTTAATGGTATTGCAGCACATGCAAGTACTCCATATCTTGGCAAAAATGCAATTATGTATTTAATGTCAGGACTAAAAAAAGCAGGATGTACAGATGAATTTGTAAGTTACTATTGTGATAGGTTTAATTTTGAAAATGATGGAAATGGATTTGATTTGAAATGCAACGATCAGTATGGTAACCTAACATGTGTCAATGGTAAAGTATGGATGGAAAATAAAAGTATAATTGGAAGTATTGATATTCGTGTCCCTATTACGTTAAATTCTGAAGACATAGTAAATAGACTAAAGGTAATCGATGATAAAAGAGCAACAATTCAAGTAATGAAATATTCAGATACTACATACTTTCCAATTGCATCAAATATAGTACAGAAATTACTGAAAGTTTATCAAAATATTACTGGTGATAAGGAAAATAAGCCAATTACAACAGGTGGTGGAACTTATGCTAAGTCTCTAAAAAATTGTATTGCATTTGGCTGCAAATTTCCTAATAAAAATAATAAAATTCATGAGGCAAATGAATTCGTTGAGATTGATGAATTATTACTACAAGTAAAATTATATGTATATGCAATTCTAGAACTATTGAATGACAAATAAAGTAAGTTGCATACTAATTGAAAAATGTTAATAAAAATTGCAGAATTGTAAGAAAAAGTTGCTAGAAAACTGACTATAAAAGTGTTACACTTAATTTGGAGGTGGATAAAATGAATTTAGGAAATAATTTGTTTCAAGTAAGAAAAAAAGCAGGATTATCACAAGAAGTAGTTGCTGAAAAATTAGGTGTAAGTAGACAGACTATTTCAAAATGGGAAACAGATGAAACTGTTCCAGATATATATCAAGCAAAAAGACTAGCAAAGTTATATAATCTATCATTAGATGAATTAATAGATTTTGATATTGATATGAAAGAAATAGAAGAAGTAATAAAAAATACAGATGAGAAAAAAGAAGAAAAAATTGATTGGACAAATGCTTGGAGTAAAAAATATCCTGTACTTGCGACATATCAAAGTAAAGTTGATATATCAAAGTATGTTTTGGAAATTAGAAATATGCTTAATAGCTTAGAAAAAGAGTATGGATATAGCAAATTAGATAGTATGTTAGTTTTAAAAGATATTTTGTATCACGAATGGAAAGATAATAAATAACACAACACACACGTTTTACTTAATAGAAAATTTAAATAAAACAGAGTAAATTTTTTACACATATTCTGTTTTTATTTATACTTAGGAAACAGTAGAGTAGGGGGAGATAACCCTAAAATTACATATAACAAAATAGATTAATATAAAATAAATTTACTTATATATCAAAATAATATTTCTTAATTATTTATAAGAGGAAAATTTGAAAAGTTTAAAAATAGAATAAAAAATATAATTATATAAAAAATTATTAAGTAAAAATAAAATTAATATTTTATAAAATTCCAAAAATAATTTTGTGCAAAGTTTTAAATTTATAAAATCATATTTCAAATTGGAATATTAATAATAATTGAATTATTGAGATAAAGCTATAAATAATTACAATTATATAATATATAATTATATAAAAATTTAAAAAACTAAAAAACAAAAGATTTTTATATAAAATTAGTGAAATTGTCAAAGTATTGATATAAGTGTAGTTTAAGCAAAAAAGTGCCAAAAAAGCGACGCACGAGGATCGATTTTAAGCCGTTTTTATTTTTTAGACATATAGTTTGTTGTCCTAAAAATAGGGATATTTTAGAGAAAACGGCTAAAATCAATTTTAAGCAATTTTTTTATAAAAGATAACAAGTATATAATTAGTAATATATGAATGAATAATAATAGCTAGATAAAGCTTATATAAAAAGCTAAAAGCTAGTAGTAGCAAGGCTTATAAAGGACATCTGCAAAAGGTGTCTTATATTTTACCCCTATGTCTTATTGCACAAAAGTTTCATTTTGTGCAATGTTGTGTTTTTATAAAAGAGAGCTTACAGCCCTCCTCTTGATATCTATTCTATTTATATTGCTTCAAGAATATTTCCATATTTTCTAAAAAATCTTTATTTGATTTTGTAGCAACTAATTGATTTAATAATTGTTCTGTAACTTCTGCAACTGACATACTTGACATTGCTTTTCTTAATGCAAAAACAATTTCTAATTCTTTTTGATCTAGTAATAAATCTTCCCTTCTAGTACCAGATTTATTTATATCAATTGCTGGAAAAATTCGTTTTTCTGATAATTTTCTATCTAAATGTACTTCCATATTACCAGTTCCCTTAAATTCTTCAAAAATGACTTCATCCATTCTACTTCCTGTTTCAACTAAAGCAGAAGCAAGTATAGTTAAACTTCCTCCATCTTCTATATTTCTTGCTGCTCCAAAAAACTTTTTTGGTTTGTGTAAAGCACCTGGATCAAAACCACCTGATAAAGTTCTTCCTGATGAAGGAATAACTAAATTATATGCTCTTGCTAATCTTGTGATACTATCTAGTAGTATTACAACGTCTTTTTTTTGTTCAGTAAGCCTTTTTGCTCTTTCTAAAACCATTTCTGCAACTTTTACATGATGCTCTGGTAATTCATCAAATGTTGAATATATTACTTCTCCATTTATAGAACGTTTCATATCAGTTACTTCTTCAGGTCTTTCATCTATTAATAGTACTATTAATTCTACTTCAGGATTATTAGTTGTGATACTATTTGCAATTTTCTTTAAAAGTGTTGTTTTTCCTACTTTTGGTGGGGCTACAATCATTCCCCTTTGCCCTTTTCCAATAGGTGAAATTAAATCTATAAGTCTCATTGCATATTCATTTGGAGTTGTTTCTAGACGTAATCTTTCTTGTGGATATATTGGTGTTAAATCATCAAAGGTTTTCCTCTTAAATGCTTTTTCTGGAGATTCACCATTTACTTCTCCAACAAATATTAAAGCAGGGAATTTTTCGCCTTCTTTAGGCTGTCTAGAAATTCCTTTTATTTTATCACCAGTATCTAACTTAAATCTCCTTATTTGAACTGGTGAAATATAAATGTCATTAGGTGTAGACAAATAATTTTCACCTCTTAAAAAACCATAGCCATCTGGTAAAACTTCTAATATTCCTTCTACAATTTGATCATCTACATTAGTTACTTTATAGCTGTCATTTGAATGAGCAGTTGATTTGTTTGCAGTGCTATCATTTTTTTCTTTTTCTATAGAAGTATCTAAGTTCTTTAGTTCTTCAATAATTTCGTTCTTTTTTAATTTAGACCAATTTTTAAGTTGTTTTTCTTTGGCAAGTTGCTTTAATTCTGCCAAAGATTTTTCTTCATACCCCATATGTACCCTCCATATTTATTTTACTTTCCCTTATGTATAATATTTTATCATATAAATTAATATAACTCTAGTCATTAAATGAAAATAATCTATAAAACATAAGTTCTACAGATTATTTTCCTATATCTATATATACTTTTTCATTAGGTAAATACATATCTAACTTTTCACGTGCTAGTTCTTCTATATATTCTGGAGAAGAAATATTTTCTTTTGTTGCAAGTAATGTTTGATTATATTCTTCTTGTTCTTTTATTTTATCTTTTAAATTAGCTTGTTGATTGTTATATGCATTTATTGATTTTTGCTGATTTATAAAAGTTATTGAAACATACAATATAACAATTACAAGAAAAAATTTTTTAATTAATTTATTTATTTTCATAAGTATATTACACTCCAATTTATCTAATAAATGTAAAAATTCCCTACGGAAACTTACTATATATATATTTCTACATATATAGTAAAAATCCTTCATTTATGTTTCATTTTTTGTAGATTTTTGTGATTTTTTTATATTTTTGAAATAATGTAAGAAATTTATTTTATTTTTTGTAAAAATTTTTCTTATATTTATAATAATAAAAGAAATTGGTCGAAATAATAGTTTCTTTACTATATTTAATATAAATTTGAGCGGGTATATTATAATTTTTTTAACTATTTGTTTAATAATGGAAATTATGCCTACTGTTATTTTCATAAAATATTTGCTAATTGTTAAAATATAGATTGAAATTCCAAGAATTATTCCTAAAAATATAAAAAAACGAATTTCACCATTATTGTAATTAAAAATAAAATATAATGTTAAAACTCCTGCTACAATCCAGAATAAAATATCTTCTATATAAGTTATAATATCTGAAGTTTTAAAAGATTTTCTTAACACTCTAAATATATCAAATAAAAAACCAACTAAAATTCCATTTATTATAAAAATTAAAAATAAAAAAGCTTGATTATTCAATGTCTAACACCTATTTTCTATTTAAAAATTTTTCCTAAAATACTTCCACCCTTTTTCTCCATTTCCTTTTCACTATAGTTCATACTGAATATATCTCCTTCTACAACTACTTCTGAAGTATCTATGCTCAACTTATTTATCCTTAGGTCTTCTCCTTTTATAGTTAATAAGCCTAATTCTGTTTCTATTATTACTACTTGATCATCAAAACTTAATACATCTAAAACTCCTGATACAGATAATTTTTCTCTGTTTTCTAATACTAAATTTTGAATAACATTATTATTAATACTTTTTCTTTCTTCTGAAACCATTTACCCCAACTCCCATCTAACTTTACAGTCTAAATTATATATATTCACAACTTGCCCAACTTAGAACTTTATATAAATTAAATTTACAAAAAAGACACAAAAAAGAACTATTTAGTAATGTTTTTTATCTAAATAGTTCTCATTTTTAATAAATGCTATAATGTAAATAATAAATAATAAATAATATGTATTAAATAACAAGTATTAAATAATATGTATTAATGTCTAAAATGTCTCATTCCTGTGAATATCATACTAATACCATATTCATTGCATTTATCAATAGATTCTTGATCTCTTATTGAACCACCTGGTTGGATAATTGCTGTAATTCCTGCTTTATGAGCTTCTTCAACACAATCTGCAAATGGGAAAAAAGCATCAGATGCAAGAACAGCTCCTTGTGTAATTCCGTGTTCAATTAATTCCTCAGCATGTTCAACAGATTGTTTTGTTGCCCATATTCTATTTACTTGCCCTGGACCAATTCCAATTGATTGCTTATCTTTTCCTAATGCAATACCATTTGATTTTACATATTTTACAATTTTCCAAGTAAATAACATATCTTCTAATTCTTTATCTGTAGGTTTTCTATTTGTTACAACTTCATAGTTATCTAATAATTTATTATCTATTGATTGCACAATAATTCCACCATTTATTTTTTTAATATCATAAGCTCCTTGGGGTTGTTTTACTTCAATGTTTGGTAATTGTAATACTCTTAAATTCTTCTTTGTTTGTAATAACTCTAAAGCTTCTTTTTCATATGATGGAGCAACAATTACTTCTAAAAAGATTTCTTTCATTTCTTTTGCTATTTCTACTGTTATTTCTCTATTTACTACTACAATTCCACCAAAAATAGATGTTTTATCTGCATTAAATGCTTTTTTCCAAGCAGAATATATGTCTTTACTGCTACCTACTCCACATGGATTACCGTGTTTACAAGCAACAACTGTTGGCTCGTCAAATTCTTTTAATAATTCTAGGGCTCCATTAGTGTCATTAATATTGTTAAAAGATAATTCTTTACCATTTAATTGTTTTGCTACTGTTAAACTGCCTTCACATTTTCCAATTTCTTTATATAAAGCACCTTTTTGATGAGGATTTTCACCATATCTCATTTCTTGTACTTTTTCATATGTTAAAGTAAGTTCTGTTGGAAAACTCTCATCTTTTCTTTCCTCTTTTATATAATTGCAAATCATAGCATCATAACTAGCTGTATGTTCAAATACTTTTTGCATTAGATAAAATTTTGTATCTAAAGATACTTTCCCGTTTTCTTTTAATTCTTCTAGCACTTTAGTGTAATCATTAGGGTCTGTTATTACTGCAACATCTTGATAATTTTTTGCAGCACTACGCAACATTGTAGGTCCACCAATATCTATGTTTTCTACAGCATCTTGTCTAGATACACCATCTTTTAAAATTGTTTGTTTAAAAGGATATAAATTAACAACTACAAAATCTATTGTGTCTATACCTAGTTCTTTTAATTGATTCATATGATTTTCATTATTTCTTATTGCTAAAATTCCTGCATGTACTTTTGGATGTAAAGTTTTTACTCT
>CALXRX010000002.1 GCA_944390975.1 uncultured Clostridia bacterium
CGCTATTCTTAATACAACAAAAAATTGTGAGTGAACAGGATTTCAACTTGGTAATAAGAAAAAATTTGTGAGTGTTTCGGATTTAAAGACCAAAAAAAGAACAAACCATTTCTGATTTGCTCATATCACTATTCCTAAAAATTGTAATTTATGTAAAACTTTTTTTCAAACCTTTTTTAAATACTAAAATTGCTTTTGCTGTTCCTGTAATTGACATTGTAACTAATTCATAGCCATTTTCTAACATTTCATTTGCTTTTTCTTCTACTTTTTGTGCCATATCATCTGCCTTTGGAGAATACTCTATAACAACAGTTTTATACATTTTTTTGCCTCCTTTCTTTTCTATATAATCATTTATTTTTTTCATTTTTTGAAATATATAGTACCAATAATATTATTCCTGTTAGATTAATTCCTATTGATAAACCTAATAGCAGACCTGAACTAAATTCACTAAATGGTGTGGCTTCATTACTACAAAAGAAAGTATAAGCCAAGTACAATATATTTCCTAATATTATTAATAATATTCCAGTTTTTCCTTTATTCATAAGTAATCCTCACTTTCAAATTACTATTTGTCGGAATAACTTATTAAATATCTAATTGTTTCTTTTCTCCTGTTACTTTATCTACAGCATAATAAATTGTATATTCATGTGCTGGTTTTGGATTAAAGAATTTAGATTCAATATTATATTTATTTCTGCATTCTTCGCATTCAAAGTATGGAGTATTTTCTTCTATTCTATTCCAATCATCCATTCTTGTTTCTTGTACAAGTTTTCCTTTTCCACATAAGCAAGGTTTTGTTCTTTTTGTTGTATCCCAACTCATATTCACACCTCCAAATTATTCAAGCATTTTTCTTTTGTTAATTATATCACAAATAAAAGATTATCACCAGCAATTGGCAATAATCTCTCAACTTTTTTATCCTTTAATTTCTGTCCCATCTCTAAACTTAAATAACACATTATCTTTATACACAACTACGCTTTCTAACAAACTTCCCCACATCATTTTATCAAAGGTTTCAAGAAGTGTTTCTTGTTTTTTGATTGTATTGATGAATACACTTAATGTTTCTGACTTTGCTAATTTGTTTGAAATATCAAGTTCCAGCTTTTGATGCTCTACTTTGGTAATTTCATATTCATTTACCAACTTTTCATATTGCTTTTGATATTCTTCTTGGTTCTGTGCAACTCTTGAATTTACCTCTATTAGCTCTTGTATCTGCTCCACCTGTTCTACCAACTTCTGACTTAACTCATTCTTTTCTTTTGAAAGCAAAGTTGTATCACATAATGTTTTCCTTATGGTTTCAAGATTTTCTATGACCTCATCTTTATTTTCAATCAAGCTATTTACAACTTTAATAAATCGATTTTCTATATCCTCTTTAATTAAGATAGGTGTTGTACATTTATTTTCTCCATTGTACTTTTGGTTACATTGATATACTACTTTTCGATATTTATCATTGGAATGCCACACTTTAGAACCAAAACTTCCTCCACATTCCCCACAGATGATTTTTGCTGTTAAAATATCAACTCCACTGTATTTTCCTTTTAAATTTCTACGTCTTTCTATTTCTGTTTGAACCATCTCAAATACTTCTGGGTCAATAATCGCTTCATGATTATTTTCAACATAATATTGTTGCACCTCGCCTTCATTAACTTTCTGCTTTTTAGTTAAGAAGTCTACTGTATAATGCTTTTGAAGTAGTGCATCTCCTTTATATTTTTCATTTTTCAAAATACTTCTTATAGTTGATGCATTCCATTTTTTCTTATGCCCTGGACTTTCTATTCCATCTTCCATCAACGATTTGGCAATAGAGCAAGCTGTAGAACCTGCTAAATATTCTCGATATATTCTTCTTACAACTACAGCTTGTTCTTCATCAATCTCAAGGTTTCCATCTGCTCCTTTTTTATATCCTAAAAAATTACCAAACGGAACACTTACTTTTCCATCTGCGAATCGTTTTCTATGACCCCATTTAACATTTTCTGATATTGACCTACTTTCTTCTTGTGCCAACGAACTCATTATTGTAAGCAGTAATTCTCCTTTTCCATCAAATGTCCAGATGTTTTCTTTTTCAAAATAGCATTCACATCCTATTTCTTTTAAATTTCTAATTGTGGTAAGACTATCAACCGTATTTCTAGCAAATCTTGATACAGACTTGGTAATAATCAAATCAATATTTCCTGCCATTGCATTATCAACCATTTTCTTAAATCCTTCACGATGTTTTGTTGATGTACCGCTTATTCCTTCATCGGTATAAACTTCTACAAACTCCCAATCATCTCTGGACTTGATGTAATTTGTATAATAATCAACTTGTGCCTCATAACTTGTTAGCTGTTCCTCTTGGTCTGTTGAAACCCTGGCATAAGCTGCAACTCGTCTCTTTTTTACTGCATTTATTGGAGTTGCATTAAATAAATTAACAGTTGCAGGTATCGTTCTTACATTCTTTGACATACTTACCATCCTCCCATCTTTTCTTTATTTGCACTCCCCATTCTTTTCTTCTTACATCATCCCAACATCTAGTCCTAGCATGAGAATGCCATTCTTGTTTTATAATTGTTCCATCATAGAAATAGAACTCCAATAAATCATCACCAATTGGTATAATTTTTTCTACCTTTTCATCAAATAGATTTGAATCAAATTCTTCTATTCCTAATACTTTACTTGAAGCAATTTGTAATTCTTTTTCTGGTATTATCTTCGCACTACAATATTTAGCACCTTTTTCACTTTTTGTTCTACAAATCCAAACATAATAAATTTCTGTACTATATTTAGATTGTCTTTTTCCGCTTCGTCTATAATTCATTCCACATAAAGGACATTTAACTTTACTTGTAAACGCTGTTGTATTTAAACTTCTATTTCCTCTAGCACCTAGTGTTCTTCTTCTTTTTCTTTCTTCTTGAACTTTTTCAAATATCTCCATTGGAATTATTGCTTCATGGGTGTTTTCAACAAAGTATTGCGGTAACTCTCCTCTGTTTTTCTTTGACCTTTTAGTTATTGGATCAACGATATATTCCTTTTGAAATAATAAATTCCCTGTATATGTAATATTACTTAAAATAGCTCTTATTGATGATGCCCCAAAATCTCCACCTTTATATGACTTAATATTCATTTCTTGTAATTGCTTTCCAGTTGTTTCTGCTGATATTCCTTTTAGAAAGTTTTCATATATTATTCTGACTATCTTAGCTTCATTTGGTTCTATAACTAAATGTTCATCTTCCCATCTATATCCATAAATACCAAACTTACCATTAGGTATACCTTGTTGAAACCTTTTTCTTGTTCCCCATTTCACATTGTTGCTAATTGATATAGACTCCTCTTGAGCAAATGATGCAAGTATTGAAAGCATTAATTCTCCATCTCCTGACATTGAATTAATATTTTCTTTTTCAAATCTAACTTCAATTCCAAGCTTTTTCAGATGTCTTACTGTATTTAAAAGGTCTACTGTATTTCTTGCAAATCTTGAAATGGATTTAGTAAGAATAATATCAATTTTTCCTTGTTCGCAATCATCTAATAATCTTTTGAACTCATCTCTATTTTTTATGTCTGTTCCACTAATTCCTAAATCAGCATAAACTCCAGCATATTCCCATTCAGGATTTTTTTGTATTAGATTATTATAAAAACTTACTTGTGCAGAGAATGAATGCATCGTTCTTCCCTTATCAACTGATACTCTTGCATAAGCAGCTACTTTTTTTAGTTTTGGAAGTTCAATCTTTGTAGGTTCAATTTTGGTTATTTTTTTCTTCATTTTTTCGCCTCCACATCTCCTTACTTTTTTCACTTCTAGCTTTTTTACGTTCATCTGTCCAAGATTCTTTTTTGCCATTATATTCCCATTTTTCTTGTTTTACTGTTCCATCATTAAAATGAAATTCTAAAATATCATTCCCAATAACAATAACTTTTTCTATTAATTCATCAAAAACTTCTGGGTCAAATTCTTCTAATCCAAGAACCTTGGTTGAAACTCTTTTTAATGCAATCTCATTTATAGTTTTTCCAGGACAGGCTTTTGATCCACCTGTTAATCTTGTACCACAAGTCCATATATGAGCTTTTATTCCATCAGAATTTTTAGACCTTGAATTTCTCATATAATTCTTACCACATATCGGACATTTTACTCTACATGAAAAGCAAGTTATATTCTTACCGAAATTAGCTCTCTGACCTTCTGCTTTTCTTCTTTTTCTTTCTTCTTGAACTTGAATAAACATCTCCATAGGAATTATTGCTTCGTGATTATTCTCGACATAGTATTTTGGAAGCTGTCCATTATTTTTTTCTTTTCTTCTTACCAGTGGATTTGGTGTATAAGATTTTTGTAATAATAAATTTCCAGTATAAGTTATATTTAATAGCATATCTCTAATAGTTCCAATATTAAAATATCCTCCATTAGTTGCAATCACACCCATCTCTTTAAGTTCTATCTCCATTCTTTCTGCTGATACTTTATTTAAATACATTTCAAATATGAGCTTTACTATTTTTGCCTCTTCAGGTTCTATTACTAAATTATCATCATCCCAACGATACCCATATATCTTGTATCTGCATTGAGGTTTCCCACTTTCAAATTTCTTTTTTATAGCCCATTTAATATTGTTACTTGTTGATATAACTTCTTCTTGAGCAAATGAAGCTAATATTGAAAGCATAAGTTCTCCATCACCTGTTAGAGAATTAATGCCTTCTTTTTCAAATCTAACTTCTATACCTAATTCTTTTAAACGTCTTACTACCTTTAATAGGTCAACTGTATTTCTAGCAAATCTTGAAACAGATTTTGTAAAAATAATATCAATCTTGCCTTCCTCACAATCTTGTAATAACCTTTTAAAATCATTACGCTTTTCAATTCCAGTACCACTTATACCTAAATCAGCATAAACTCCTGCAAATTCCCATTCTGGATTTTTTTGTATTAATGCATTGTAGTAACTAACTTGAGCAGAATAAGAATGCATTGTTCTCCCTCTTTCAACCGATACTCTTGCATAAGCAGCCACTCTTTTAAGTTTAGGAAGCTCTATGTTTTTTGTTTCTAATTTTGTTATTTTTCGCATATTACACCTCCATTTTTATCATTACTATATATCACTCTAAATGATATATATATCAAGTCTTATTGGACTATTTCAAAGAATAATCCACTTATTTTTGGTGTATATTTTTCTTTAAATTCAGCCATCATTTGATTGTATTCTTCAATTGAAATAATCTTTTTATCTAGCATATCTTTTAAATAATTCATCGTAATCTGGTATGCTATTTCATTTTTTATCTGCATCAAAGTCCACCACCTTGCGTTTACTAATGTAGTAACACTCCCTGGAACAATACTTTCTATTCCTTGATGGATATTCAAAGTATTCTTTATTACAAATAATGCAATTATACTTTTGTGGAACTAACCTACGTTGTTTATCTTTATGGAGAGTCCAATAAACCTTACAACAACTATCAGAACAAAAAGTCTTATTTTTTCTTCCTGCTATTTGATAGAACTTCTTTCCACATTGTTTACACACTTGAAGATTATCTTTTCCTCTTAATTGTTCTCCAGTTTTAATGTGTCCTGCTATATTTTCTTTTTTACAAAAGGATCTAATTGTATTTGGAGAAATTTCTAACAAGGATGATATTCTTAAATAACCATAACCTTGACTTCTTAACTTTCTAATTTTTTGTCTTTGTATTTCATCCATTGACTATTACCTCCTAAATAACAGTCAAAAATTAGTATGCGATTTTTAACCTATAAACAAAAAACTAGCTTTTATCATCACTTGACTTTTAATAAAAAAAGAGTGATATATAAAAGCTAGGAGGATTAATTTTATGTATGATGAAATAAATCAAAATAAATTTGTGCTTGATTGCGAACGTTATATTGAAGAGAATATTGCAGCACCTTATATAGCATTTTATTTAGCAAGAGGTTATGAACTAGATACACTTGGTATATCATCATTAAAACAACATTTCAATTCGGCAGCTGATGTTTTCAATAGTGATTTTGAAAATACTGATAAAGTTATCGCTGATATGAAACAAATATTGAAAGAAAA
Organism: uncultured Clostridia bacterium; assembly: GCA_944390975.1. Lineage (GTDB taxonomy): Bacteria > Bacillota > Clostridia > TANB77 > CAG-508 > RGIG8482. The sequence continues at coordinate 6,168 of CALXRX010000002.1, forward strand.
GTATAAACTAGAAATCATTGAAGAAAATCCATTAAAATTAAAAGAGATATGATTTTGTTTTCATATCTCTTTATTCTTCAAAAAATTTTTCAATACTGACATCTAAAACTATGGCTATCTTATATAAGGTCGTTAATGATATATTATTTCTGTCATTTTCAGATTCAATTCTTTTTAAATGATCAGGAGTTACATCCACAGCTTCAGCTAAATCCATCAGTCTTACATTCTTTTCGTTTCTGTATTTTTTAATATTTTGGCATATAACCGATTTGATGTTTTTATTGAAATTATATTCTTTCATAACAATCACCTTAATATTTATTATTCCATTTTTTTTACAAAAAATAAGCGACCTTTCGTGCCGATTTTCCGAATATATGTTATAATACATTTGCAGTGCAAAAATCCATTAAAAAGGAGGTATTTATGGACTACGAGAAAATGTCAAAAGAAGAACTAATTGAAGCTCTTAAAGAATCACAAGAAATATCAAAAGGCTTACTACAATTAATGGAATATCATTCTATTAAAATGAGTGAAATTTCTATAAAATCTCTTGAAGAGCAAATCAAATTAAGATATAAATTTTTAGCTGATTTAGAAAACGATAAACCACCGAAATTTTTCAAATCCGTTCATAAGGAGTGGCAAGAAAAAATTGAAAGTGTAGAAAAAGAAATTGAAGAACTTGATAAAAAACTATTTGAAGAATATACTGAATTAGGTGAAAGTTTACAAAATTTAAGCAAAAAAAATAAGGACAACGATTAAGTTGTCGGGTGTGTCAAGAAAAGTGTGTGAGTAGTTAATACCTCACATATAAAATTGTCAAAGAACTTAATTACAATATTTACGAAACCTGTCTTGAAATTTGGGATGGGCATCTAGCTCATTTCTAACCATAGCCCAATTATAAATAGTAGAGTTATCCCATTTTTTATAAAGTTCAGTTACCCGTAAATATAATAATTTAAATAGTGCGTTTTCATTAGGAAAAGCGCCTTTTTTTGTAACTTTTCTAAATGAAGAATTAATAGATTCGATAGCATTAGTCGTATACATAACTCGTCTTATGGTACTAGAATAATCAAAAAGTTGTTCTACGTGGTTAAAATTTCTAACCCAAACATCAACGGCTCCAGAATATTTTGACCATGTATTTTTAAATTTTTCAAATTCTGCTTGAGCTGTTTTTAAATTAGGAGCTCCATAAATTAATTTTAAATTGGCAGTAAATTTTTTATAATCTTTACTAGGAACATATTTTAAAGAATTTCTTATCAAATGAACGATACATCTTTGAACAACAACACCTTTAAATATCTCTTTAGCCCCTTGTTCTAAACCACTAACTCCATCCATAGATATAAAGAATATATCTTCAACCCCACGAGATTTTATTTCATCGAATATCTGCATCCATGAATGTTTAGATTCTGTTTCATTTAACCAAATTCCAAGTATATCTTTATGACCATCTATATCATAGCCAAGAATGGTATAAACAGCAGTTTCTTTACTTTCATATTCGTATCTCATGGTTACATACATACAATCTACAAATACAAATGGATAACATTTTTTTAGTGGCCTTGATTGCCATTCGTTTAACTCATCTAAAACACAGTCTGTTATTTGTGAAATAGTATCATGTGATATTTTAAAGCCATATATATCTTCAATAGTATTAGATATATCTCTCTGACTCATACCTTTCGCATACATAGATAATACTTTTTTATCAATATCAGAAATGTCTTTAGTTCTTTTAGGAACTATTTGTGGTTCAAATGATCCATCTCTGTCTCTTGGAACATCTATTGTCATTTCCCCCATACTAGTTTTAACATTTTTACTAATATAACCATTTCTTCTATTATTTGTCTGCTTTTCTCCTTTATCATTATTTTCGTAGCCTAAATGATTATTCATTTCCCCTTGTAACATCGCTTCAAACATAGGGCCAAAAATATCCTTTAATGCATCTTGTACATCTTTGGCTGTCTCTGGTTGATATGTATCTATTATTGCCTTTACTAATTCATTTTTACTTTTATTTTTACTTCTCATATTTTTACCTCTTTCTTATATTTTATCATACTTAAAAAGTATGTAAGTTTTTTTACTTACACACTTTATTTTACACTCTCAAGTTGTCCTTTTATTATGGTATCAATAATTTTTGTCCTACATGAATTACATTTGGATTTGCTATATTATTAGCACTTGCTATTTCTTTATATCTATTTCCATCACCGTAATATTTTGTTGCTATTCCCCATAAAGTCTCACCTTTTATAACTGTATGATATTTTTTAGTCGATGCTTTTACTCCTACTTTTTGGTTTACAATCGCTTGTACTGCATTATAATCATATCCTGCATCTATTAATGCCTTTTTTCTTGTATCTCCATTTCCCCATTTTCCTGCTATTACCTCATCTGCTAATTCTTCATTTGTTTTCTTATTTATTTCTGGTGTTGGAGTAATTGATTTTCCATACCCATTCAACCCATTTACTTTCATTATATTAGGATAATCCTTATATGCATAGTTAGTATCTACTCGCATACCACCAACACTACCGCTTGAAGAATTTTGCCACATTCCATAATCTCCATATTTAAAAGTTGGTTTCTTGCTAGTCCATACTGCAAGCCACTTATCATATTGTTTTAAATTAGCTGTATCAATATAATTATTAAAATAGTTACTATTAGCATAAATGCTTACATAGTAACCTTTACCTTCTAAATATTCACAAAAACCTTTTATTGCTTCTGCCATCTGTGTTTTTCCTACTCTTTGATGTCTATCTTCTTCTACATCCATACATATAGGATATTCAAATTGTTTTCCCTTTAAACAATTGCTATACAAATATTCAGCTTCTGCTTTTCCTTTAGCATATGTATTTGCACAACTATACCAATAAGCACCTACAGGTATTCCTCTTTCTTTTGCTTGTTTATAAAAATCTTCAAAACATGCATCTTTATTTTTATTAGTTCCATCTCCGCCCCATCCAGTAAAACCTGCTCTTAATATTACAAATTCTACTGATGATTTTATAGCATCAAAACTAATTCCTTTTTGATATACAGAAATATCTAATCCTTTTACTTCCATTATTTATCTCCTCCATTCTCATTTTTGATTTGTTCCAACACTTCTGTTATTTTTTTAGGCAATGGTAATCCCATTGCTCCCCAATTTTCTAGAATTGAGATTCCCTCATTTGCAACAAAAAAGTAGATTACTATATTTCTTATAGCTCCTGTATTACCGACCACTTCATCAAGTAACACAGATACTGCTACAATTATTAAATAACCTACTTTTTTTATTATTCCTTTTGCACCTATAATACTATTTATTTCCTTATTTGCTATTGCCTTGCATAATCCTGTGATATAATCAAGAACCATTAATACTAATAATGTCTTCAATGCTGCGTCTAATCCTCCTAAATAGTATACAACTGTTGTCAGTACCGTACTGCTAAAAAAATTAATTATTTGTTTCATTCTCTTTTTCCTCCTATATTAACTTTCTAAATTTAAAATTAACTGCTCCTGCACCACTCCAAGCAATACTATCACAAATTTGTAATTTTATATAATCATTACTTCCACCTTGTCTTAATATTCTCAACCTTATATTATGATTATTTCTTGCATGTCCTGCTTTTGATAATGGTATTTCATCTGCATTTGTTGAATTGGTTGTTTGATTTGTCCAAGCTACTATACCTGATAAGTATTCTCCATATTGTGAATTTACTTGATATGACGTTATATATACTTGTATTGCATAAGTCCCTGATGGAATATTATTTCCTTTTATTCCTGTATCAAACCATGTTTCTGCAGAAGATATATGAATTGACTTATCAAAATTAATGATTGATCCAATTAAATAATTTGGTAATATTACCTTATTGTGTACTATACTGCTACTATCTAAATAAGTATTATTCTTAAATTTAATTGCTTTACTCATCTATGACACCCTCTTCCATATATAGACCACTAAATATGGTGGCATATTATTGTGTGCTACATTGCCTCCTGTATATGAAACATCTGCATTTGCTTTTGTAATGTTTCCTCCTAAATGTGAGCCAATTGATGCTGAATTACTATTTGTTTGCCCATCTCCCTGTCTAACATCAACAAACGGTGTTAATGTATGACAGTGACTTGGCATTTCATTTATTGTTAATTTGTGCGATGCACTACCACCTGTTTTTCCAGCTACATATGTACTTCCTGCACCTAATAAAAACCTATCTTTTATTTGTTCCCATGTTCCGCCAAATATTGTTGATGGATTTATGTTATTTACAGACAAATAAATACTTCCAACAGGATAATACGGACATGGATATATTTTTTCATTATTTTTATCTCTAAATTGAATTGCTTTACTCATAATTACCAACTCGCAATCTCATCATATTCAAGCATCTGTACACCATTGACTTCTAATGACTCTGTTTTTGTAGGAAAGCAATTTACACCTACTGATAATTTTTTAGTATCAACAAATAAAATAAATCTACCTTTTGGAAGAACTGTATTGTAAGTTGTAGTTCCAAATTTATCTTTTATTATTATTTTGAAATCCCACGCCGATTCTTTATCTTTTGTCATTGTTACTTGTACATTATCTGACAATGTTACTAGACTTGAATAAGATGTTTCTGTTGTTTTTTTATATTGATATTGTATGGTCATTGTGTTTTTTGAATTAACACTTGAAATAGAACCATCAACTTTTAAATAAGTTTCATTCTCATAATTGTTTTTTCTTTTTAAACTTATCAATGCTGTTGGCAATGACCAAGCTAAAAAAGTAACTGTTTTAGTAGCCGTTGTTGTATTTCCTCTACTATCTGTTACTTTTACACTTAATGTTAAATTGCTACCAGAATTAATAACACCGTAGTCTATATTTCCAGCTGATGTTATTGTTTTTTTTACACCATTTATAGTACTTTCATATTTACTAATGCTTGCTCCTTTTAATGCTGTGGCTGATGTTATTGTTACTAAAAGCGAAGATAAATTTTGAACTAAATATTGATTATTTTCAGTTACTGCTGTAGTTACACTATTATTATCCTTATAGCTTATATTTGAAGATGTGAATGTTGGATTTCCATTAATAATTGATAGTGTTTTTTCAATATTTGAATGGAATGTATTGCCACCTATTACAGTCTTAATGAAAAATTGTACTTTTCTGGAATTACTTGTAGTACAAGCATTCCTTAAAACATTTCTTTCTGCTGTTGTTAAATTAAAAGTATATGATGATCCTGTTTTAGATATATCTCTATATTTTATATCATCTGTTGCACCTGTTAACGAAATACAAGCTTGAAGTGATGATACATTATTTCCTGCTGGATTTGAATAATTTATAGTTGGATTAGCCTCATCATTAAAATCTGGAGCTGATGTTATATTTGCTTGTCTTGGTATTGATGGCAAACTCCACGAACCACTACCTCGACAATTAACTGCTACATAATATATACCAGCTTCCGCTGATGCACTAAAACTTTTATTTCCTGCACCATCATGATATATATCTAACGAACCACTTGCAACTTGTGTTCCATTCCATAATTGAATACGAGTGCTAGAACTATAGACTGTACTACCATTAATTACAACTTTGAAATTACCAGATACATAATATCCACTTGCACTACCCGCACCAACTAGTTTCCATCCTATGTTTGTCTTGTTATTAGCTATATCTTGCGAGTTTACCCACCAACTAAATGTTAGATATCTATTACTATATGAACTTGTATTAAATGATCCACTACTTGCCATTTATACCACCCCTTTCTATGTTAATGGAACAATTCCTATTCCTGTATTATCTGTGGTTTCTATTCCTAGCCACCTTGCTAAACCACACAATGTTATTTCTTCTTCTATGACTGACTTTCTCATATGAAATTCATCACCATTCATCCAAAAGGTTTTTACACCATTGAAATCGTATCCTGCAAATTCATCTGGATTTATTACAACCTTACTTCCATCTTTTCCAAATACTACAATTCCATTTTCATCAAATGTACCAATTAACACATTAGATAAATCGTAAATTTCTATTCTTCCAGCTTCATTCAATTGTGATCCAACTTTAAACGTTCCACCTTTCACTAGGTTAGCTGTCATGTTTATACAATTTACTGCTTGCATATCTAGTGTTCCATCTATAAGCCACGCTGAATTAAAAGAACCATTTATTCCTGTATTTGAGAATCCTATTCCACCTGCATTTATCATCATTACATTTGCTGCTGTTTCTTTTGGTAATGAATCTACCACAAGTATTCTGTCACCTTCATATATAACATAGCTATCTCCTAAAGTACCCCATATTTTTGATGTAGCTGTATTCAACTCATTTTGTAATGTCACTTTCACAACTTCATTTGCATTGGCTACTGTTTCTTTAGTTTGTTTATCTATGTTGCTTACAAGGTCTTTCAGTTTAGTTTTAAAATTACCAAATTCTATTTCTATGTACTTATCTCTTATACAATCATATTTTAGAGAAATAACATTCGTAGTAAGGTTTATTCCAAGCCTTTTATGTTCTACAACTATTACATCTCCTAAATCAATTACACCTTCAATGTGTGCTTTTACCTTATAGTTGCATTTAAAATATTGATTTTCATTTAAGTATGATTTTGCTTTGTTTCTTAAATCTTCTATCAACGCCTCTTTGTATTCTTCTTCTTTTAAATTTCCTTTTTCATCTTTATAGTCATCTTGATTTATATCTTGTTCAAATTTAATTACTTTTGTGTAAGGTACACTATACTGTGTTTCTGCCTCTAAATATTTTTCTGGAAGAGTTATTCCGTCATATCCTACTGGTATTATTTTAGTCACTACATTAGACCAATCTTCATTTGCTTCAATATTGGTTGAGTTCTTACCATATTTGATTGTAATTCCTCTATCTTCTCCTATTTTGCTTTTTACACCTATTACCCAATTATCTCTATATAAATGTCCACCCCATTTTTCAATTACTGTGACAATAGCCTCTTCAAGACTTTGTCTTACTATTCTTGTGGAATTAATAGTTGTTATATCTGATATTGTAGTGAAAGGTGTACCAACATCACAGGCACTATTTAGATGGTCTAAAGCATCATTACAATTTTTATTTTCTACATAAGAGTTGAATATTATATATTTTGATGAGTCTTTCCATAAGTGGTATCCTTTTACGGATATCTTATTATTTTTCCTTACAGGATTTGTTAATCTAAATCCTTGCTCTCCCCATCTTGTTGCAGCTCTTATTATCATTCCTTCTTGTAGATATTCTAAGTCATCTATTGATGATTCTACATCAATATAGTAATCTCCATTATCTTCTATGTAGATTTCTGCTTTAGTTGGATGTAATATTTTCAATCCATTATGGTCAAATAATACTTCTGTTGGTTCATATATCTTAATCATTATAACCACCTCGACTTCGGATCTATTTCAATTTTGGTTAATGTTCCTGTCCAAGATATTGTATTGTTTCCAACTTCTAACTTTGGAAATTCTCCTAGCATATTTCTATTTTTATAAACTCCTTCTTGATATGCCTCTTCTTCCAAACTATCAATCGTTACTTTCGTTTCATCACTTGGAAAAGTATATCTAAATATGTTTATCCCATTAACTGCAATTTCAACTACACCAGAACCTTCAAGCACTAAAATAGGCTTAGATATTTCTAAGCCTTGATTAGTAACGTCTATCGATGTTTGAGTTGTAACATTTAAACTTACTTTGTTTTCATCTTTTAGATATTTAAATGGCTGCACGTGAAATTTAACTGTTGCTTTTCTCATTATTAGCAATTTCTCATAATCAATATCATCATATATACTTGCTATATACACTTTATCTGGTTCATCGCTTATGACAAGTTCTCCTTCTCCTGTGAAGTATTTGATTACCTCGTCAATATCAAAGTTTCTAGTTAAACCGATACCTATATTTTTTGTATAACTTTCATAGCCTACTTTTTCAACAATATCACCGTCTCTACCATCAATTTCAATTTTATTTACTTTCATTTTTGGTTTTGAGATTGGCGGTGTTTCAGTAATTATAAGACCTTCTATTTCTTTGCTTGATTTGTTTTTCCATATAATTTCTGCCATTATCCATACACCACCTTTTCAACTTTATCTATTACTAACTCTCCAAATAAATCCTCGGATATTTTTATTGTCATACCACTTAATGCTTGTTGAAAAGCAGTTACTAAATTATCTTTAGAATATGAATTATTGTTAAAATCCAAACTATCTACATTTGCATTCATTCCTACATTAAAGTCAGTTGGAATTGAATCTTCCATCATATTAGAAACATTATTCATCTCTTGTACGAATCCTTCTCCTAAACCTAATGCTAAGTTATTACCAATTTCATCCCTAAAAACTCTTGATGGAGAATGTATACCAAAAAATGACTTAATTCCATTTAATATACTTTCTCCAAATCCTTTTATTTTATTAAGCACCCAATCTTTAGCATTACTGATACCATTCCATAATCCTGTTATAAGATTTTTACCCACATCTACCATTGAACCAATACCACTTTTAAAAGCTTCTACTAATCCAGATATTATTTGTGGTACTGCTTTTACAATTTCTACAATTATTGTTGGCAAATTCTTTATTAATGCAATAAACAACTGGACTCCAGCCATTATGATTTTATCTATATTTCCTATCAGTGCATTTACTATACCAGATATTATTTGTGGTATAGCATTTACAATTGTCGTTATAATTTGAGGCAAAGCTTGAATTAAAGCAATTAGTAAATCAATTCCAGCTTGAATTATCAACGGAATCGAACTAACTAATGCAGTAATTAATCCATCAATTATTTGTGGTATTGCCGCTACTATTGCTGTTATAATTTCTGGCAAAGCAGCAATCAAAGATGTAAGTAATTCTATTCCTGTTTGGATTATTTGTGGAATTGAATTCAACAAAAATGTCACAATTCCATTTATTATTTCAGGAAGTGCCGCAATTAAAATCGGAAGTGCAGTAATTAATCCTTGTGCTAATCCCATTATTAATTGAAGTGCTGCATCAAGTAGCAGTGGTAAGTTTTCAATCAATCCATTAACAATTGTAATTATTGCTTGTACCGCAGATGGAATTAATGTTGGTAATAATTCTCCTATCCCTTCTATTATTGAAGTAAATATAAGAACTATTGCTTCCATTAAAAGTGGTAGGTTTTCCACTAATGTTTCAATTATTGTGGTTAATGCTATAACTACTGTTGGAATAAGTTCTGGAATTAATTCAAGAATTGTCTCAAGTAAACTTGAAAATAATGATGTTACTGCCTCAACAAGTGTTGGTAATAGTTGTGCTACTGCACTTAAAAGCGAATCAACAACTATTGGAAGTGCTGTTATTATTTGCTGTAGAACTGGAATAATATTATCAATTAGAGTCTTTATTGAGTCAGCCATATTTTGGCACAACACTTGCATATCAGCATCTGCATCACCAAAGCCAGTTATTAAATTTTGGAAAGCACCCTTCATTGCATTTGCTGATCCTGATATAGTCTTTTCTGCCTCTTTTGCAGTTGTTCCTGTTATCCCCATTTCTGTTTGAATTACATGGATTGCACTATATACATCATTTAAATTAGAAATGTCATATTTAACACCACTAATTTTTTCAGCATCTTTTAATAATCTCTCCATTTCAGTTTTTGTACCACCATACCCTAGTTTTAAGTTATCCAGCATGGTATAGTTTTGTTTTGCAAAACCTTGATATGCATTTTGAATTAAGGTCATACTTGTTCCCATCTTGTTTGCATTATCTGACATATCAATTATTGCTTGGTTTGACGCTTTTGCTGCCGCCTCTGTGTCTCCATCTAATGAAGCTATTAAGCTCGCACTAAATGATGTAACAGTATTCATATATTCATTTGCGGAAAGTCCTGCTGTTTTATAAGCATTGTTAGCGTCATTAAAAACTTGTTTTTGTGCAGAAAGTAGTGAATTGTATTTCCCTTCTACTTCTCCTACACTTTTACCAACACTTGCTGCATATTCTTCAACCGATGACGTTTCAGTACCAAACAGGGTCTTAACACCACCTTCTAATTGTTCAAATTCTGCATATGAAGATACTACTTTTTTTGCAAGTGTAACAGCGGCAGCACCTGCCGCTACTGCAACAGCTCCCATTGTCACACCAATTCCTTTTAGAACAGAACCTAATTTTTCAAACTTACTATTACTTCCTTCTGCTTTTGCCCCAGCATCATCTATATCTGCTCCCATCTTGTTAGCACTTTTGGATACATCATCCATTTCTGTTCCAGCAGCATCAAGGGCAGTTTGATTATCCTTTAATTCTTTCTCCATAGAATTTAATTCAGCAGTTGCATTATTCAATTTAATTTGCCACTCTTGAGTTCTTCTATCGTTTTCTCCAAAAGACTGCGAAGAGTTGTTTAAGGCATTTTTTAACAATTCAATTTTTGCTTTTTGCGTATCTATTTCTTTATTTAATACTTGGTTTCTAGCTGTTAAAGATTGAATTGATGTATCATTCTTACTAAATTGTGACTCTACTAATTTCATTTCAGAGCCTAACACTCTAAAACTTTGATTAATACTATAAAGAGCACTTTTGAACTCTTTTTCTCCTTCAACACCAATTTTTAAACCAAAGTTATCTGCCATAAAAACTCACCTCCTTAAATTCCATCTGGAATAATATCGTCTATAAAGATTTCTCTTTTTGGTTTTGCTATTCCATTAAATTGTCTATGGCATTCCCATAAATCAAGTAATAATCCAAAGGGCATTAGCCATACTTCTTCATAAGACAAGTTAAGATGAGCTAAACCATAATATAAAAGTCGAGTAAATAATTCTTCATCACTTACTCGACTTCCACGTTTTTTGAATTTTCTTCACTTTCAATATTTCTTTTTGTTCCTTTATACAAGCATTCTGTTATTGCTTGTTTGTAATCTGCTAAATCGAATGGAGTTGTTAATATCTCCAACATTTCTTCAGTTAATAATTCTTTTTGATTATCTTTATTTTTGAAGTTATGAATTAATATCGATTGATTTGCTAAAAGACATATTAACCATACAATTTCTCCTATAGCCATTTCAAAGTTTTCAGCTTTCATCAATTTTTCTCCTAGGTTTTCTAGTCCTCCATAACGACCTGCTATTTCTTTAGTTGCTTTAGTTGTTAAAACTAAATCGTACTCAACATCACCAACTTTGATTTTACTAATTCTTTCAGTTTCCATTGATTACCTCCAAATTTATTTATCTCCTGCTTGAGCAGCAGCTTCTACTCCATAAGTAGGTTCGTATACCGAGTTATACCAATTTGTAATAACTGTTTCTGTAACACCTGTATCTCCTTCAGTTACTTCTGCTTTCCAAGGATGTTTTCCGCTTTCATCTACTTTATTTCTGCACAAAACAGTCCCCTCAATAGACGGTGTAGAGAACGATATTGAATCACCTTTGGTTGCAAGACTTGCTGCTGGTATACCAAACTTAACTCTATATAACCAATAATATTTATATTTACCATTTGATTTTTTTGCTCTAAATCCTATTGCTACAGGACTCCCCGCATCTTGTCCTCTTGATATTAGAACTTTATTGTTATCTATTTGTGCCCCAGTTAAATCTGCTGCTATATCAATACCAATATCATCAACGCCAAGTGTTAAAGTTCCACTTTTAAACTCTTTAACTATTTCAGCTGCTGTATCATCTGCATAAAGTGTTGCTTCAGCAAGTTCTACTGATAATTCAGCAGATACAGCCTTTGCCAATGTTTTTGGTGTTTCATATGTTTCATTTCCAGTTTCATCCTCTGTTATTTTTGCATAATATAGTTTATCTAAACCTATTGTAGCCATATTTATACCTCCTCCATTTCATAATATTTTGCTACGTCTATGTTGTAGTGATGATAACCAGTATCATTTTCATACTCAACATATCGTTTATCTGTAATAGTAAATTTTTTATCTAATAAACCTTTTACTATTTTGTTTTTAAATTTTATATAATTTCCTTTTGTGAAGATTGATAGTCTAACTTCTGATGTTTCATATTTGGGCATATCATCACAAAAAAATGAAAAGTTATCTGATATAGGAACTAGAACAACATATTCATCTAATGCCTTATCACTCAACTTTCCTGTTTCTACCTGTATAGACATATCACTTAAAAGTGTGTTTATTTCGGCTAATATCGTCATGTGTTGTTTACCTCCTTATCAAATGTAGATTTCATTACTTCAATACACTTTGATTTCGATGATGCCTTGGCTGGTTTCATAAATGGTTTAGCCACTTGACCAGATTTACCATATTCAATGATATTTGCTAATTTAGCATTACTACTTCCATCTTTTCTTGATTCAGCAAAACCTATCTTAATATTGTAATTACCATTTTTATCAATTCTAACTTTAGATAAACCTAATGCTCTTTCAAGCTCTCCTGTAGATCTTGATTTATATTTAGTTCCACTACCTATAACAGAACTTAAATTACTTTTTACTCGTGAGAGAACAACTTCGCCACCAGCTTTCAACATTTTTTCACATATCACATCAGTTTTACTTCCAAGCCTTGATATTTTTTCTAGAAAATCATCAGGTAATTTCACATAAGCCTTAGCCATTTTGAATCACCTTCTTTGCTAGAATTTCAATATACATATTTTTACCTTTCACATTTTCAATTGAAGTAATTTCAAATTTTTCATCATCGCAAATAATAATCATATCAGTGTCTAATTTAATACCTGGAATAGTACGAATAACAAAAAGGTCAGTTGCTTCTGTAAAAGTAGTCCTATTTGCCCACTTTTCACTTCCGTGTCTGCCCTCTCTATATCCTCTTACTTTTGCAATTGTTGTATTTTGATTTATTGAAAAACCTTCTTCATCCTTTACATTTTGGATACCTTTTATTTCAATGAACTTGTTCATTTTACCAAAGCTCATATGTTACACCTTCCAATCTCTATCTAATCTCAATAATAAATTTACCGTGTTCCATATTTGACTCGCTGCATTAACATTATCAGCAAAGAAACCGCCCGTTGAACCATCTCTACTTTCATAAAAATGACTTACAAGCATAATTACTGCTTGTTTTGTTGTTTCAGGCATTTTATTTTTTGAATAGTATCCTTCTTCTATATGTTGATAGCTCTCTGCATATGAGATTGCAGCAGTGATGAATTGTTTGAGTAATTCATCATCTACCGAATGCTCTAGTATAAGATTTTGTTTTACATTAATTAATAACTCTTCAATCACCGCTGTTATCCTCCTTTATTATTCTTCTATTGTACTTTCTTCTAGTGAAACTCTTAAAATTTGAACTGCTTCAGGAAGTACTAATTTTCCATCTACTCTTTCTTTTGCAACATAACCAATCATTCCATTACCTGCAAATAACTCTGTTAATTGCTTAAAGGATCTTACTCCTCTATCACCAATGTTGTAATAACTAAAATCACCAAATGCGATAGAGTCTTCTGGTGCATATTGTGATGTGTATACAGGGTATCCAAGTAATCTATCTGGTTCTCCTTGAACTAATGATGGTTGCCACATATATGCTCCGTTTTGATCTTTATAAGTTCTAATAGTCGCTATCATTTTATCGTTCAAAATAAATGATGCATTTTTTCTGTATGCTCTTTTTAAACTATAAACAAGTTCAATAATAGCATCAGCACCTGTTGTTTTAGCAGTAATATATGTTCCTCCGCCAGTAGTTGCAAAAATACCAGTTGGTTGTCCAGTTCCTGTTCCATTTAAAAACGCATTCTCTTCAGCATTTCCGATTGCTTTAGCAAAGCTATCAATCAAGAAATTCTCTAAACCGAATGCGTTATCATATAATAATTCTTCTGTTACTTTAACCGCAACATGTAATTTATGTGCATCTAAGATTTTTTGGTCAAACTTAGCATCTCCAAAAGTTAATGTTCCACCTTCTTCAATCCAAGCTGCTGCAGGTGTTGTACTTGCAATATTGATTTTATGTTCTCCGCTTGTTTTGATTATTGTAGATAAACTACGAACAATATTATTTTCCTCCAATTTTTGTATCAATCTTGTGTCATATTCATCTGGTACTAAATATCCACCATCAGCATCTACACCTTCTTGTAATATATTTGATACTTGCCTAAAATTTGAACGTAATGCTGTTAACATTGCATCTTTATATTCGTTTGATGCCCTTCCTGTTTTTACTTCATTATCTACCTTTGTTGGTCTTGTGACGATTGGAGTATTAACAGGTTTATTTAATTCGTTCTCCATATTTTCCATTGCCTCCATTCTTTCAATTTCCTTGCTATAATTTTTTATTTTTTCTTCCATTATGTTATAAGTTTCAGCATCTTCTTTTGAAAGAAGACCATCCTTATCTCTTTTGCTTTCTACAAAGGCTTTTGCACCTTCCCAAGCTTTATTTCTAGCTTCTCTTAATTCTAAAATAGTCATTTTTATTACCTCCAATTTCTTATTAATTCCAGACGTTCTAATAAACTGTCTGATGCTATTTCATTTTTTGTTTTCTGTGATACTTTGCACTTTTCTGCTACTTTTTTCATCAATGAATTAGTAACAGAAGCACGAGAAAACGTCATGCTTACATTTGGAACTTCAATATCATCTTGTATATTTCTTTGCATAATCTCATCTGCAAATCCTAGCTCTATTGCAGAATTCGCATCCATCCAGGTTTCAGCATCCATTAAATGTGATAGTTTTGCCCTAGATAATCCAGTTTTAATTTCATATGCATTGATGATTGATTCCTTAACTTCCTCCAGCATTGCTATTGCTTTTTGCATTTCATTTGTATCTCCTGCCGCTATTGTTGCAGGATTATGAATCATAATCATTGATACTGGAGATACAATTACTTTATTTCCAGCCATTGCAATAACTGAAGCAGCACTTGCAGCAATTCCATCTATCTTTACGGTTACATTACCTTTGTAATCCATTAGCATATTATAGATTTGTGCTGCTGCAACACAGTCTCCACCTGGAGAATTTATCCATACGGTAACATCTCCTTCGCCACTATTTAATTCTTCTTTAAATAATGTGGGTGTAACATCATCATCAAACCACGACTCTTCAGCTATTGTTCCATTTAGGAACAGTATCCTTTCTTGACTTTGAGTCATTGTTTCCTGATTTGTTATTGTCTTGTTCTTCCAATTCCAAAACTTCTTCATCTTTTTCCTCCTCTCCTTTAGGTCTATAGGCTGCACCTACTTGTGTTATTGGCATCATATTTCCATTTACCATGTATGTATTTCCTCCTTTTTCTTCTGGGATTAAATCCAAGTTTTCGAGTTCTCTTACATCATTTGGTGACATGAAACCATTTTGAATGCCTATGCTATATCCATTCATTCTGCTTTGATAGTCTCCACGAAGTAATCCGTCAACATTAAATTTGATAAAATATTTTTTCTTTTCCTCTTTATTTAATAGCGACCTTACCATTGTTTGCTCCCATCTTGAAACCCAAGGATCAAGCGTATATTTTACAAACTCCAATGATTGTTGCTCTATATTAGAAAAACTCGACTTTTCAAGATCACCAACCATATGTGGTGGTATTCTAAAAATTCGAGCTATTTCATTTATTTGAAATTTGCGAGTTTCTAAAAATTGAGCCTCGTTTGGAGAAATCGAAATAGGAGTATATTTCATCCCTTCTTCTAAAACCGCTACCTTATGAGAGTTATGACTTCCACCAAAAGTTTCTGTCCAACTTTCTCTTACTTTTGTAGGGTCTTTTAATGTTCCAGGATGTTCTAATACCCCACTTGGTGCAGCACCATTTGCATAAAACTTACTTCCAAATTCTTCTGCTGCAATTGCAAGACCTATAGCATTTTTAGCCATAGCAATCGGAGAATATCCAACCAATCCATCAAATCCTAAACCAGGAATATGTAAGACATCGGTTTCACTCAATCTTACTGTTGTTTCTTTATTGATTGGAACATCATCTGTAGTTGTTAAATATTCGTAATAAAGTTTTCCCTTTTCATCTCGATTAACTGTCATCCTATCTGGCATAAGTGGATACAATGCTATGATTTCTCCTTTTCCATTTCTTATGATTTGTGCATAAGCGTTACCCCATAATAAAAGATGAGTCATAAGTGTTTCTCTAAACACAAATGATGTCATCTCTGGATTAGGTTCATCATGTAATAAAAAATATAACGGGTGCTCTATAGCTTTTTTCTTACTACCATTTTCATCATATTTATAAAAATGCAATGGTAAACTTGCTACCGCCTCTGACAAAATTCTCACACAACTATAAACCGCTGTCATTTGCATAGCTGAACGCTCATTTACTCTTTTTCCACTTGTAGTGCCTCCCATAAAGAAACTATAATTACTTCCTACTGTTCTATTTTTAGGTGCATCTCTCGACCTAAATATGCCACTCCAAAATCCCATATTTCATCATCTCCTTTATATAAATAAAATTCCTCGATTATCGTATACGCTTTCACTTAAAGCACTACCACATCTTATCGCTCTATCAAGTGCCATTATTGTTGCAATAACACCATCGATTTTTTCTGTAGATTTTTCTTTATCTGCTTTTATATTTCCAGCAGGGTCTGTTTTAATAAAGACATTGTCCATGTTCCATCTTAAAATTGGATGACCACCATGAATCAGTTTCTTTTCAAGTGTTAGTTTCATCAACTCTTTAGTTGGTGGACTCATGTCTTTAAATCCCTGTCCAAATGGGACAACGGTAAATCCCATGTTCTCTAAATTTTGAACCATCTGCACTGCTCCCCATCTATCAAATGCAATTTCTCTAATATTAAATTTTTCTCCTAACTCTTCTATAAATTTTTCAATATAACCATAATGAACTACATTTCCTTCTGTTGTTTGTAAGTACCCTTGTCTTTGCCACACATCATAAGGAACATGATCCCTTTTTACTCTCAAATCAAGAGTATCTTCTGGTATCCAAAAGTAAGGCAACACAATGTATTCTTCTTCATCATCAATTGGTGGAAACACTAAAGAAAAAGCCGTTATATCTGTTGTGGATGATAAATCTAATCCTCCATAACATACACGACCTTCTAGTTTTTCTTCATTAACTTTTCCGCCACACAAATCCCACTTTTCCATTGGCATCCATCTTATTGATTGCTTTACCCATTGGTTGAGTCTCAATTGCCTGAATGCATTTTCTTCTCCAGGATTTTGCTGTGCTGACTCACAAGCAGCTCTTACTTTATCTTCAGCAACTGTTATTCCAAGTGATGGATTTGCTTTTCTCCATACTTTTGGATCAGTCCAATCTTCACTCTCATCTGCACCATAAATTACAGAATAAAATGTAGGATCTATCTTATTTCCTTTTTCAATATCTTTTGCCTTTTGATGTATTTCATAACAAATTGAGTTAGTATCATTTCCTGCTGTCGTAATCAAAAAATATAGTGGTTGCATTCTTGCATCTCCAGAACCTTGTGTCATTACATCATACAATTTTCTATTTGGTTGTGTGTGTAATTCATCAAAAATAACCCCATGGGTATTGAAACCATGTTTATTAGCTACATCGGCAGATAAAACTTGATATGAACTATTAGTTGGTTTATATATTAGTTTTTTCTGTGATTCTAATATTTTCACTCTTCTTGAAAGTGCAGGACAGAACTTAACCATATCTACTGCAACATCAAATACTATTTTTGCTTGATTTCTATCAGCAGCACATCCATATACTTCTGCTCTTTCTTCTCCATCACCACAAGTTAATAAAAGTGCTACTGCCGCCGCTAGTTCTGATTTACCTTGTTTCTTTGGAATTTCAATATAGGCTGTATTAAATTGTCTATATCCATTTGGTTTAAGAACTCCAAAGATATCTCTGATAATTTGTTCTTGCCAATCTATCAATTCAAAGTTCTTTCCAGCCCAAGTTCCTTTTGTATGACAAAGGCTTTCAATAAAGGCAACTGCAAAATCGGCAGCATCCTTATCATAATAACTTGTCTTTGCCATATACTTGGTTGGCTTATAGTTCTTTAACTTTCTCAATTTTGCACCTCCTCACAACGCAAAAAGCACTCCATAATTGAAGTGCCTTTAAAATATTATTTAGTTTTATTTTTCTTGAGTTCTATGTATTGTTTTAATGATATGTTCTTGTTCTTTAATATCAACACCTATTGACTCAAGTGCCTCCCTTGTTCCACAATCAGGACATATTGGTGTTTTATTATCTCTTCTTGATATTGCTGGATGTCCTTGATATTCTGCTCCGCATTGTGGACATTTTCTTGTCCTATTAATTTCCTTCTTCATAATCTAACCTCCTACTTTTATCTAATGCATCTAATAGGTACAACGGATCAAAATTAAATCTCATGTAACCTTCATAACAAGTTCTTAAATAATGAACACTTGGAATACCTAGTTTTCTATCTTCATGCATTATATAAACATAGGCTTTTCTTACTCTTATCTTTTTTGATTTAATTCCCTTGATTGGAAGATACATTTCAGTTTTGTAATAAAACTGTGGGCATCCTTCATACCTATCAAGTGCAAGTTCATCACTTTCTTTTGTTTCCCAAATTACTACTGGTACTTGCTCACCTTTCTTTTTTTCAATGGTTAAATAAGAACCTGTCTTACTACCTTTAAATAATAATTCATAATCCTTAATAACCGATGTTCCAATAATCCTTGCTGTTGGACATCTGTATTTCATCTGTCTAACATTTAAATTACTACCATAAGCTATATAATATCTTCTCTCCATAAGATATCCTCCTTTCTATTCAAGGGGTTACCCTTCTACCACCTTAAGGGCAGTCAATGCTGCCGATTAAAGTACCAGGAGGCTAACTCCTTGAGCTTACTCTTTTTTGTCTAAATGCTGTGTCACCTTCAAGTCTTTTTGTTAATACATCTCTTGCTGTTTTAAATTCATCTCCAATAAATCCTAATCTTAATAGCCATGTTCTCATTGCATATTTTGGATTTTCATTTTGTTGTCTTTTGGCTGATGCGAATTTCACATCTTTTGCCATTTGACTTAATGCTAGGCAAAATTGAATGTAGCTTTTTAATTGTCCTGCATGAAGTCCATTTTGTTTTCCTTCTGCTGGTGGATCAAATTGAAATAATCTAAATTCAATAGTTCCTTTTGTAAAAGTCGCATGGAAGTTTAGCATATGGTATCTGCTATCATTGTAATGTTGATTTCTGTAATAACTAGCATTTTGTGTTTGATACCAAATGTCTGCAAATTTTGACATTGTCTTAGGTTTCTTTCTATTAAGTACCCTTAAGAATTCTGGATTAACCGTTCTGCAATATCTAGCCATTCTCATTGAATCAAGTTTTAATGCATCTGCTATTAACAATTCATGACTTGCCATAATATTTGCTAGGTTTCTCATTGTTTGAGGTGTGTGTCCATCTGCTCCTATGTGGATGTGAACTCCGCATCCTCTTGTTGCATCGCTCTTTGCTCCCGCTTTTCTTAAAAGCCTTATTAGTTCCTGTAGGGTTTCAATATCGTCATACTTTAATATTGGTGTTACCAATTCGCATTTTTTACTTTCAACTCCAGAAATACTTGTATCTCTTTGAAACTTCCATTCTCTTCCGTCACTTGACCAGGCAGACCATGTTAAGTATCCATTCCTATTATCTGTATATTCATATCTGCCTGTTCCAAATAACTCGGCTGCTATCCTTGCAGCTTTTTCTCTTGTAATGTTATTCATCTCAACTTCTACTCCGATTGTCTGTTCTTTCATCTTTTCAGATTGTCTTATTGCTTTTTCGCTCATCTTATTCACCTTTCTTTATATAAGATTTTCTCTTTTTGTTATGTATATATATCACTCTAAAACGCATATATATCAAGTCATTTCGGCAAAATAAGTGTATTTTTTTTATTATATTTTGATACATTTATCGACATTGTAAATAACATTTAAGGAACTACCATTATCCCAAGCAACCATAATTGATGCAGTATCATCTACACTAATTACAGTTCCTAAAGTTCCAATAGGTGGTGCTTGGAAATCATCCATCTTTACAAGTTTTACTCTTGTTCCTTTTGGATATTCTTTTCTTATTTTTTTAACTATTTCTTGTTTTGGAAACATCATATCGTTTACCTCCTTGCACTACATATATCACTCTAAAACACATATTTATCAAGTCATGTGTGCATAATATTCAATTCCAGATAAAACAAAGTAGACACAAGGAAGTGCTACACCGTTTCCCCATAATTTATATTCAGCTGAATCAGAATGAGGATTTTTTAGCCATTTAATTATTTGATTATCGGTTTTTTCTCTTTTATTTTTCCCTTCTGCTTTTGAGCTTTCATTAAATATTTCTCTCCAATATTCAATATCTTCTTTGGTTGGTTCTTTTGTTTCCAAATTATCACACCACCAATCAGGAAAACCTTGAAGTCTTGCACATTCTTTTGGTGTAAGTCTTCTTACTTTCAACTTATCATTTACTATTGGTGGATCCATATAATCAGTTGCTATTAATGTATTAGCTAAATTTTCACTTGCTCTTGTATGAAATGAACTCTTACTTGTTGAATAAACAATTGCAACTCCACCTTGATTTGAATTAGGAAAATTCCCATTTGTATCAAGGGTTCTTGATGTTTCAGTTTCATAAACATTGTTTCTTGCATTCTTTGTTCCTTCTGATGTTAATCTTATGTCATAGTTTTTTGAATGAACAACAAATGGTTGATTATTACCACCAGTACCATAAGTTGAAAGTATTGTTGGTGCTATATCTAACGGTCCTTTATATCTTAAATCTTGTGAATGGTTTTCAAACAAATCTAACTTGCTTGATTTTCTAACGCTATCCTCAATGTTTCTGGTAGAGTCTTGCCACGACTTAAAGCTCTCTTTAGAATACCCTGACAAGCCCTCTGACTCAAATAATATTTTTGAGGCACTGTTTCCTCCAAAATCTGCGACAAGGTAGATACGATTTCTTCTCTGGGGAACTCCCCAAAACTGAGCATCAAAAACTCTCCATGCGATTGAGAAATCATCTCCCATGATTGCTCCTGCTTGTTCCCACTTTGTAGGTTTAGGAATAGACATTTCTTGATGTTTGACTTTGCAGATTTCATCAAGGACACTTTTGAAGTCATCTCCTTTGTTTGAGGAGAAGGCTCCTGTGACATTTTCCCAAACAATATATCTTGGTTTTTCTCCATTTGTTGCACACCTCATTTCTTTTACAATTCTTATTGCCTCATAAAAAAGATTAGACCTACTTCCGTCTAATCCTGCTCTTTTACCCGCTATCGACATATCCTGGCATGGACTTCCAAATGTAATTATATCTACGGGTTCTACTTCATTTCCTTTTATTTTAGTAATATCACCATAATGCTTTACTTTAGATAATCTTTTAGTAGTTACTCTAATTGCAAATGGATCTACCTCTGAACTCCATACAGGTTTAATACCTGCTAACATTCCACCTAATGGGAAACCACCACTTCCATCAAATAAACTTGCAAGTGTTAGTTCTTTATCCATTATTAACTCCTACCTCTTTAACTAAATCTTTGTACAGTATCTTCTCACCATTTCTAATTACATACACATTTTCACTATCGTTAGTATCTTCAACATATCTTCTTAAAATAACTGATGCATACTTTTCATCAAGTTCCATTGTGTAACAAATTCTATTCATTTGTTCACAAGCCATAAGTGTTGATCCACTACCACCAAATGTATCTATAACAATTGCATTAGCTTGAGTAGAATTGTTTATTGGATAAGCTAATAAATCAAGTGGTTTAGAAGTTGGATGATTTGAGTTCTTTTTAGGTTTATCAAAATTCCAGATAGTTGTTTGCTTTCTATCTGAATACCATGGATGTTTTCCATTTTGCATAAATCCATATAAAATAGGTTCATGTTGCCATTGATAATCAGAACGTCCAAGTACTAGACTATCTTTTACCCATATGCAACAACCTGCTAAATGAAATCCTGCATCAATAAATGCTTTTCTAAAATTCAAGCCTTCTGTATCAGCATGGAATATATAAGCAGCTCCACCATTTTCTAAATGCTCTGCCATATTCTTAAATGATGAAAATAAGAACTTATAAAAATCATTATTTTTCATACTATCATTTTGAATTGTTAATCCATCTGAACTTTTGAAAGCTACATTGTAAGGTGGGTCGGTTAAGATTAAGTTTGCTTTTTTATCTTCCATAAGTTTTGCTACATCTTCACTTGATGTTGCATCACCACACATCAATTTATGCTTTCCTACAAACCACACATCCCCTCTTTCAACAAAACTTGCTTTTTCAAGGGCAGCAGTTAAATCAAAATCATCATCTTTTACTTCTTTATCATCTATTCCAAATAAATCAGCTAGTTCTTTTTCATCAAATCCTGTATAACCTAAGTCATATCCTAGATTTTGTAATTCTTCCATTTCTATTTTTAATAATTCTTCATCCCAACCTGCATCCATAGCCATACGGTTATCTGCTAAAATGTATGCTTTCTTTTGAGCATCAGTTAAGAAGTCAGCAAACACACAAGGTACTTCATTTATTCCTTCTTCTTTTGCTGCCATCAATCTTCCATGACCCGCAATCACATTGAAATCTCTATCAATTATGATTGGATTGACAAAACCAAATTCTCGAAGTGAAGAACGAAGCTTTATAATTTGCTCAGCTGAGTGTGTTCTGGCATTATTCACATAAGGCACTAATTTATCAGTCGATATTAGTTGCATTTCTGTTGTTGTTCTAGACATTTTCTCCACCTCCTAAAAAAGTCCCCATTCAGCAAATTTTTCAAATCCACCGATAGACTCAATATATTCTTTAGCAATATTAACTATTTCTTCATAAGGTCTTCCATCTACTTCTTTATCACCAATAGCACAACATAAACTTACTACTTCTCCTGTTTCTTGTGCTTTCAAAAAAGCATAAATATTTACTGATACATCTGCTTTTGATAAATCTTTTCCATGTAAGCCTCCGCCAGTTACTCCATCTGCCATATCAGAACCTAATTTTCTATTTGTAGCACCTGTATCAACATCAGTGCCTCCAGTCCAATCTCCTAAAGGATTAATTATTGCATCTTGATACAATTCTTTTAATTCTTCAGTCTTGCAATTACTTTGACAGATTATTAATTTTTCTTTATCTAAAATGTATTTGCCATCACTTGAATATTTTTCATAAATAAAACGAGCAATTTCTGATAACTTTTTTTGCTCGTCTGTTAAAGGCACACCCTTAAATATTCCATTGTCACCACATCTTATTTCTTTTTCTTGATTCTTAGATAAATGTGTATCTTGTGGCACTAATACAACATCTTTCTCAATATCTCCTGATATTCTCAAAATAATATTCTCTATATCTTTCTTATCATAATTTACTGAAGTTTCAACAATAACATGGCAAACTCCATGCCCAATTAAAACCTCAACTGCAATTTTAGGATTTGTTTCTAATTTATATCCTAAATCTACTATTGCTCCTGCAATTCTATCCGCTACTTTGTCTGGGTGCTTTGGATTAACTTTTTCTATCATTATTTTCTCTCCTCTCTTGCTCTTAGCAATCTTTCCATCAAATCATTTTGTGGTGCAGCATCTTCATAAGCTGTACTGCAATTTTCTTTTACAATTTGGAATATCTCATTCCATAATCTAACTGCCTGGTTCATATAATTAATACCAATATTTATAAATGGCGATGGTATTGGTTTTTGTGTAGTTGGATGTTTTGATAAAAGTCCGAGCTTATTTGTTAGTTCTTCACATTGTATCCATCTGGCACTACACATTGAATATCTCTCTAAAAGTTGTGGCGAGATTTTTTGAGCACAACCTACTTTTTTAAGCCACTCCCAAGTTTCTTCATATATTTCTTTTGCCTGCAGTTCATTTCCATCTCTCTGTTTCTCTGATAAAAAATCATGTGGTTTAGGCATCTCCGCTCCTTCAATTTCTGGTATATCTAACATTTCTAAAGACCTGCCACCAGGATTACCATTTGCGAATTTCTCTTTTACCGCTGATTTCTTTCTACCAGCACCAATTCTAGCACCACCACGACCACCAATGTTATTGGATTTTGTTGGCATTCTATCTCACCTCCCTTTAATACCCTTTTGAATTTGCCTTTTTTACACATAAGACCCCACGCCCGTTGCACTGCTCTTACTTTTTAGAGATTTGACTCCCCCTACCTATAATATTTTGGTTTAGGTTTCCATCTATCTCCTCGTTCAGCATGAATCGTTGCATGGCATGATTTACAAAGTGAAATCAAATTCTTTCTGTCATGTGTTCCACCTTCTGCAAGAGGTAATCTATGATGTACCTCTTCCATCGCTCTGTACACACCTTGTTCCAAACACTTCTCACACAAAGGGTGCTCTTTTGCATAGCTATCTCTTATTCTTTTCCAAACTCGTCCGTACCTTTTCTTTACTTCTGGACTTCTATCGTATTGTTCATACCTTTTGTTTTCTTGTTTCTCATGTTCTAAACAAAACCTACCGTCTGTTAATCGTGGACATCCTGGGTAAGAACATGGACGCTTTGGTTTCTTCGGCATCTTTCCTTTTCCTTTCTTGCATAATAAAAGCCCTACAGGTTTCCCCATAAGGCTTTCGTCATTCTAATTTCTTCCATTATAATAATATCACAAGACCATAGTCTCATACTATCACATTTACTCTCATCTTAACTTGGAACTACAATTTCTTTCAAAGCTGAACTATGCATACGGTGTATATGCTGTATTGAGTAGTTCATATCAACAGATATTTGTTCCCAAGTGTTGAAACACAAGTACCTCTTTTCAAGAAGTGTTTGGTATTCAATGTTAGGAACTGCTCTTATAACTTCCATTATCTCTTGCTTTAGGTTTATTAACTTTTCTATGTCTTCCTTAAGCTTGTCTTCCAAATCAATTATTTTAATAATGCAATCTTCCATTCTTGATCCACCACGATTAGGACTCTTTGGCATATCAGAAATGGTAGACGTGCATCTTGTTGCTAATTCGTTTAAGGATGCTATCTGTTGTGTCTTTGATGTTATACGTTCATCTAAATAATGAGCCTGTAACAAGTATTCTTTTGCTGTCATATTTTAACCTCCGATTCTTTTTGATTACCCTCGGATTGACTCTGATTTACTAAGATTTACTTTTACTGCACTAATCAATGAATCCTGTACTTTGTGTTTTCCTTCTAATGCTTGTATTATTTGTTCATCAATAGTGCCTTTTGAAACAATATGTTCTATTACTACCGTTTTTGCCTTTTGACCTTGACGCCATAATCTTGCATTTGTTTGTTCGTACAATTCTAAAGACCAAGTAAGTCCAAACCATATAATTGTAGAACCACCATCTTGAAGATTTAAGCCATGTCCTGTTGATGCTGGATGAATAAGTGCAACTGATATTTTTCCATTGTTCCAATCTTCGATACTTTTGTCACTATCAAGTCTTGCAAATTCAATCTTTTTACTTTTTAGGTGTTTTTCAATTCTTTCAAGATCATGTTTGAACCAGTATGCAACAAGTACAGGTTTTCCATTTGCTGATTCAATTAAATCTTCCAAAGCCTCTAATTTTTTACTATGTACATCTACAAACTCTCCATTTTCATCATATATGGCTCCATTTGCCATTTGTATTAATTTGTTTGATAGTACTGCAGCATTACTTGCTGTTATTTCTCCTCCAGGAAGTTCCAATACTAAATCTTCTTTTAATTCTTGATATTTATTCCATTCTTTATCATCTAAAGTTACAGAATAATTGCTTTTTATCAATTCTGGCATTTCCAAATAATCAGTTGATTTCATAGAAATCGTAATATCGGATATTTGCTTATATATTTGTTCTTCTGCATTTGGTAGTGGTTTATAGCTGAATATTATTTGACCATTTCGCTTATCTGGTTCAAAATAGTTGTTTCTATATTCTCCAATAAACCTACCTAGTCTTTTTCCCATATCTAGCACTTTAAATTCGGCAAATAAATCCATTAATCCATTACTTGATGGAGTTCCTGTTAATCCAACCATTCTTTTAACTCTAGGTCGTACTTTCATAAAACTTCTAAATCTTTGTGAGTTGTAATTCTTAAAAGATGATAATTCATCAATTACAACCATATCAAAGTTAAATTTAGAACCCATTTTTTTAACTAGCCACTTAACATTGTCACGATTAATAATATAAATATCGGCATTGTTCCTCAAAGCAGCTATTCTTTCTTTTTCTGTACCTACTACAATTTCATATTTCAAGTTATGTAGGTGTTCCCATTTTTCTATTTCAGCTTTCCAACTAAATCTTGCAACTCTTAAAGGTGCAATTACTAAAACTTTGTGAACTTCAAAACTATCAAATAATAAATCATTTATTGCAGTAAGTGTTATTGATGTTTTTCCAAGTCCCATATCAAGTAGGACTGCTGACTCGTTGTGAGTTTCAATAAACTCGGTTGCATACTTTTGATAATTATGTGGTTTGTATATCATCGATTACACCTCCTATATCTTCTAAAGTGTCTAACACATATACACTGAATCCCAGTTCTTTTAACTTCTTAATTCTTACAAGCTGGAGTTTTCTTGGTTTTTGTTTTGGTGCTTTCAACTCTACAAAAGCAACCCTACCTTTTGCCATTAGTACCAGCCTATCTGGAATACCATCTAATCCTGTTGATGCAAGTTTCAAACAAATGCCACCACACTTTTTAACTTCACTAACTAATTTTTGCTCTATATACTTTTCTCTCATTTTTCCTTACTCCCATCAGTCTTTTAAAGTGATGGTGACGGTCGGTGACGGTCATTTCCATAACTTTTCTTATATATTAATTTTTTTAACTCTATAGAATATTTATAGAAAAGACTGTCACCGAGTGTCACCTTTTTAATTTTCTAGAAATTCTGATTTGAGTTTTAAGCCATAAATTAGCCTTGCTGTTTTTGTTTTTCTTCTTTGAAAACCAGCACTTTCAAGAGCAGTATAAAAATCAGTAGTACTTCTTATGTAGTCACCTACCCTCGAACAGTAGTCCCTATAGGCACTATAAACTTCTCCAGAATTTTCACTAAATGAATTATCAACTTCACAACATTCATCCAGGAATTGTGAAAACCAATCGTTGCTTTCTTTGTACTTATTAATTGCGTTTTCAACTACTGCTGGTTTAGTTAAGTGATACTTATTATCAATTACTCGTTTAGAACCTTCCATTATCCATTTAAGAATTACACCACCTGCATTTTCATATAAGTAGTCAGCATAATTCTTTATATCTGATGAACCATCAATTACTGCATTAAACGGAATAACTATAAGTCTTCTCCATGTTCCTTCATCAATTGCACCTACCTTTGGTAGATGATTTGTATAAAGTACTAAAGTATGAGTTGGTTCAAACTTAAAAGGTTCTTTATATTTTTTCTCGGCATAGATTTCATCGGTAGAACACAACTGCTTTATATTAGAAGTATTAAACCTCATACCTTCTTCAAGTTCTGCTGCAATTACAAGTCGTTTTCCTTTTATCTCTGCCATCTCTGGTTTAACATTTCTCTTGCATCCAACAGTTAGAGTATCAGCTGACATATTGCCACTATAAGTACCTAGTATTTTGGAGATTGTATTCCAGAATGTAGACTTACCATTTCTACCACCACCATAAGCAATAATAAGACCTTCAAGATGCACTTTACCTATTGCAGCAAGTCCTGCTACTTCTTGCACGTATCTTATTAAGTCCTTATCCTCACAGAAGAATGTGTTTAGAGCATCATTCCATATCTCTTCTCCTTCATTAGATGGATCAAGTGTTGTTTGTTTTGTAATGTAATCTTCTGCTGAATGCTCATGCTTTTTATCAGTACCAAACCTTAAATCATATGTTGCTGTTGGTGTGTTCAATAAGAACTCATCACTATCTAATCTGTCCTGTTTGATTTCAACCATAGGACTTGCCTCTTTTAATGATGCAAAAATATACTTGGAGTCTCTTCTTTTAATTGCATACTTCCTATAAGCTGTTACGTCTTCATAGTCTTTGAAAACTCTAGCTTGTTCTTCATTAAATAATCCAACTGCTTTTTTAGGGCCGACAGAAGATAAAATATCCCAAGCACCATTTTTAAGCATTACATCAGTTAGTTTTTTTATTCCTACTTCCGCTTCTTCAAGTTGCCTTGTTGTTAGTTCCTGTGATATAGCTTGAGCTTTAGACTTTGACTCCTCCCAGTAACTTCCGTTATAAACAAGAAAGTCTGTCGATGGAGAATACTTTAATTTGTTCTCATACTCTTTTGCTAGTACAGTTGCCTGTCCTACATCTGAATAATCCAATGGTTCTAATAAGAAATCTTGGTTGTATTGTTCTGGGTCAACATAGCCTTCTTGATTGGATAACTTCTTATAAAACTTTTTAGCACTATTCCAAATAGAAACTAATTCTTCATCTCCTAATGGTGGATCACAAAGAGCAGCTTTTTCCATAAACACTGCATATGCTTTTTCGGTGTCTCCATACTTCTTTATAACTCGACCAGCAAAATGAGATAATGTGGAGTTACGACTACCTTCCTTAATTACCAAACTCTCTGGCATTTTATTCATTTCCATGTTTTCAAATTCATCAGAGTTTAAGTATTCGGTTAAATTAATACTTCCTTGATAGATTTCAACTTCAGCCTCTTTTGTACCAAAGAAGAACCTTGCAGCATCAAGAGCATTTGTATCGAAGTATGGAAATATAGAATTAACCCTTAATTTGATGTCTTTATATTTAGTTGCATCAGTTTCATAATCAATTGAAAATAAAACATGGAACTTTGGACGAGCACTTTTTCCGTTCTTTTCCTTGTTGTTTGACCTGCTGTAATGAATAGCAAATGAAACATCAGGAAATGCCTCTCTTATAATACTTGGTGTTATCCAATCTTCTGGATTATCAGAGTGGTCATTATCACAATCAACAGGAAGACAATCACTTCCTATGAAATTGTCACCATTACGATAGCTGTTTTTATATTCAGCACATACATAATCATGACTAATAGCCTCTTTTAAGCTACCCTCATCAGTCACCAGTTTCTTATGAGGATAACTGCAGTTACTTGGAACTCCAGTAACATCTGAATAATAAATTGTAAACATAGTTTTAACTCTCCTCCTTTAAATCGTGATTGAAATACCTAATTGGCTTTTTTCTCTTCTTCGCAACAGATATTTCTCGTTTCATTCCTTCTGTAATGACATCACCAAAAACCCACACTTCTTTACAAAACCCTAAAAGAACATAGTTGATTTTGTGAATCGCAATGTTTCTTTCAAACAGGTCATCGTCATTTATGAATTGCGGGTATAAAAGATGTGGTGTTATTGGTATGTTTTTCTTTTCAAATGTGAACCTACTATACTCTCTAGCCTTTCGAGTATTCTCCTCTATGTTTCCTCTATATGGAGAACATACATACACAAGTGGGTAGAACTCATCAGTTAGATTGAATTTATTTAGTAAATCTTTATAATCAAGAATCTCTCCGTCACTTGCCATTATTCTTGCCTCCTTCCTTTGCACTTCAAGAGAAACACTTTCTCCTAAATAACAGTCAAAGAAAAAAGGCTATATTTTAGCCTCTCATTTAATCTTTTTTATAAAATTCACATTCATACCCATCAGCTCTTAAAAGTAAGCCTTTAATCCAAGGAGGAGTTTCTCCCATTTGTTCACATACCTTTTCAAGCGACATCTCTTTACTACATTCAATTATCATTTCATCATGAACGTGTCCTACTATAAAGCAATAAGATAACCTCTGCATTGCATAACACAAGATGTCTCTACTAATGGCTTGTATGATATTTTCTACAAACTTTGGACCGTAGCTTTCTAATCGCTCCCACTTTTTAGTAGCACCTACACCTTCGTATGTTACACTTTCTGATCCATATTGATTAATTTTAATCTTAGGTTTTACATAGGCTAGTCTTCTACCACTTGGTAATTCAATAAAGAGCATCCCACTTTTATAAATGAACTTTAATCCATGAGTTTCAGTTTTAGTTCTATTTCTAACTGCAGTTTTTATTGCTTTATCTACTGCCCACCACATTTCCACGATGTGTGGATTTGCCTCTCTCCAGGATTTAACAAGAGGTTCTAATTCCTCTTCTTGAAGTCCCATATCAATGGCTCCCATTGCTTTCAAAGCTCCAACAGAGCCACCATAACCACAGGCAAGTTCTGCAATTTTTCCTTTTTGTCTTAGATGTCCATTTACACCATGTTTTTCAACTGGCACTTTAAACATAGCAGATGCTGACTGACAATAGATATCACCATTATTTGCAAATACCTCCATTCTCCATTTTTCGTTTGCTAGGAATGATAGCACTCTAGCCTCAATTGCAGAAAAGTCTGCAACAATAAACTTCATACCTTTTCTTGGAACAAACGCTGTACGGATAAGTTGAGATAAGGTATCTGGAACATCATATAAGGTTTCAAAAGCATTGTAGTCACCATACTTAACTAGTTCTCTTGCATCTTTTAAATCTTCTATATGATTTTGTGGTAGGTTTTGTAATTGTATAATCCTTCCTGCCCATCTTCCAGTTCTATTAGCACCATAGAATTGAAACATACCTCTAGCACGATTACACCAGCACCCTGCATTCTTCATGGCTAGATATTTCTTAACAGATGATTTAGATATTTGTTGCCTTAGCTCTAAAACCTCAGCTATTTCTTTCGGTGCATCTTTTATCATTTCAGCCACTTGCTTTTTCCCAAGCGACTCTGCCTCAACTCCATTATTGTTGAGCCATTCTTTCATTTGCATGACCGAGTTTGGATTTTCTATGTTGGTTAGGTTTTGTAGTTTTTCTGATGTTTCTTGCTTGGCTATTTCATCAAACTTTATAGCATTTTCTACAAGTTCCATATCAAGTCCAATTCCTCTATCATTTATTTCTTGATCCAAGTGATACTCATCCCATAAGAACTCTGGTACAGGATATCTTTGTAACCTTTCCTGGATAGATACTTCAACTTCAACATCTCGCTTATTATACTTTTTGAAAAGCTCCCATTTAGTCATATCATGCTCTGGTAGGTTCCTTGTTCTACCACCATTTGTTTTTGTTGGATTACAAGGAACACAAAAGTACTTGATTAAATCTTTACCCTCTTTTAGTTTTTGTTCTTCTAATCCTAATACAGCACCAACTCCTGCAAGTGACAAAGGAAGTCCTAAATAAGCCGACCATATCATAGAACATCTCCAAGAACTAGGGCCTAAAAACTCATTAACTGTGTCTTCATCAATGCTGTAAGATATAAAGTATTCAGGATAATATCTTGATATATAGCGAGATAAACACACTCTTTCAAAGTTAGCATTATAAGCCCACTTGGTTACTTTATCATCAACAAGTGCTGATATTATTTCTAGTGGTATCTTTTCTCCTAAAGCTAAATCAACAACTTGTACCTCTTCATGATTTATGGAATATGCAAACAGTAGTATTTCAAATTTCTCTGATTCAGAGTATTTGTAGACACCACACTTTGATAGGTCTATATCAGAAAATGTTTCTATATCAATAGAGATTGTTTTAATTTCTCTCATTGCTTTACCTCCTATTAAGATAAAAGCGGTAGCTTTACTACCGCCTTATCTTATTTCATAAATTCTCTCATTCTTGCTTTGTGGTATTCTTCATCTCTTTTTTCTTGTTTAGCTCTTCTTTTTTCTGTGTTTACATCAGATGTTAATGAAAACAAAGAACTTAGAACAAAAAGGAACATTAGAGTAATAAACTCAATACCTACAATTACACAGAATATTGTTGATAAAACGTTAATCATCTTTTTATCCTCCTATTCTAAAAAGTCATCTTCATCGCTAGTTGCGAAGTCGTCTTCAGCCCTTGATTTTCCACCAAGACTTTCTCCGTCTTTTATTTTTTGTAAGTTATTTAATCCGCAGGCAATACCTTTATTACCATTTGAATTAAATGCATATAAGTTAATACTTGCTCGTCCATATACTCCACTATAAACTTCAGAGCGTTCTAAAATAGGTTGAAGAGCTGCATCTACGATGCCCGGTGCTTTTGGAGAATTTGCATTTATAAAGTAACATCCTTTATATGCCTCGTCATCTGGTCTTTCTAAATCTCCATCACGAAGTGGTGTCTTAATTGCTTGTAATGCTGGTACACTTTTTCCTGTTCCTTTTAATTTACTTTCTCCTTCTTTATATGCTACTTCAATCGCCTTTTTAATCTTCTCAACTGTTACTGTGTCAGTTTTTGGAATTATTAATGATACACTGTATTTTGGTGTTCCTCCATTGATAGATTTTGGCTCCCAAACATTGCAGTAGCTCCATCTTGTATTTACTCCTGTTATTACTTTTGTCGAATTAAAACTATTATTCATAATTATTTTCCTCTCTTTCATCTTTAAAATCATTTATTTGCATGGCTGGTCTTTTATCACTCTCCAGTACGAGCGTTGGTTTGCCTTGAGGTTTATAAATTAGATTTCCTAATACCTCATTAAATTTTGTTCTTCCTAGTAGGTTTGTCATTGCTGTGATTCCTAGAACTTTCTTTTCGTAAGGATCATATCCTGCATTTTTAACTGCTGTTGCTACTTCTTCTTCATTTAAGTATTTTCGATTAGAACGTCCTTCAACCAGTTTCAAATTTGGATAATTCTTTCCAAGAAGGGCTTGATTTAAAGCATAATCTTTTACATCAGATACCCAAGATACCAAATCACTTGATTTAATAAGAATTGATGATATCTCTTCATCTGTTAATTCAGCAGGTTCTTCAAAATCATACTTTGCAAGTTCCATATTGTATTCAGCTCTCTTTCTACAAGTTGCTTTTATCTTGCAAAACTGACAGTGGTCTCCTGCTTTGAACTCGCCTTTTCCTTCGTAGGCAAGTTCTGCTATTGGCTTTAGTGTATTTTCTGCCCAACTATATAACTCTGTAACACTCATGTTTGAAACACTGATGTTTTCTATTCTTGGCTGATAAATCACCATGCATACTTCTTCAATGTCATATAAGCTGTTAAATAGTTCTAGAGCTCCAATTGCATAGCACATCATTTGTGAATTATCTTCGCTCTCAACTTCTACACCTTTGCCATATTTAAAATCAATTATATAAAGTTTTTTGTCTGCTATGATTAAGCAATCTCCTGTTCCAAATCCCTCTGGAACAAATCTTGAAAAGTCTAGTCTTTGTTCTATTAAAACAAGTGGGTCTTTACAATAGCTCTTTGCCTCTTCTATAACTTCCATGACATAACTTGCATAATCATTAGCACATCTTTCCATTTCTTCATTATAGTAAGATAAACTATCTGTTGGATCTTGCATTTTAATTCCTAGCATTGACTTAACTTTATACTCACAAAGTGTGTGTGCATCTGTACCTTCTTTAGCATATTCAGATGTTGTATCTTCTACCTCTGCACATAGCTTTGCTGAAGGAGGACAATTGAGCCATCTTTTACTACTAGATGCTGATAATATTGCATGACTGCTCATATTAAATTCCCTCCGTTTCTTTCAACAACTCATCATACTTTGATGCGTCTAATTCAGATAATTTGTTAACTCCAAATTTAGTAAGTAACCCTTTTACTTCTGCTGTTTTACCTGCTCTAGATTTTTCTGCTAAAATTGCTCTTACTTCTTCTAAAGTTACAGACTTTTTATTTTCTTTAGGTTTTTCTGGAGAACTTGAAAAGGCTGATTCAATACTTCCTACAATGTCATTAATCGATGTTATAATGTCGCTTACTGTAGATAATATTTCACTTAACTTATTTGTACTTTTTCTTAGTTCTTCTAGTTCTAAAGATAAATTATTCATCTTTGCCATCGGTACTTCCTCCTTCCTTTATTTCTTTGACATCAACGGATTGTACTGACTGACCAGGGTCTAATAAAAATACTTGTCTATAATCTCCAAATAGAAATTTGATGATTTTCTGTGGCAAAGTTAATTGACCACCTCGCAGTATTTTCACATTGTTGCCATTCTCATCAGTTACGTTGATTGTGACCTTATGCTTTATAGCCATCCTCTTGAGCCTCCCTTCGTATTTGTAAGTCCATTGCCTTACAAGTACTAGGCAAAGAATTTTTTATCTTTTTTAACCTCTCTTGAAATTTTCTTTTATAAACTTCAAAATTTTTTCCTTGTGCTTATGAACACTCGGTATAGAAGTTCCCATAATTGCGGCTACTTCAGTAAGTGAATAACCTTCTAGAAAATGAAGTTCATATACTCTTTGTTGTTTTTCAGTCATCATTGAAACAACTTCTCTTAACCTATCTACTTCATCAGATGTATCTTCTACAGCAGTCGTATTATCTGCAAGATAGATACACTTGTCCTGATTTCCTTCCTCATCAAAGATTGAATCAATAGATAAGTTCCATATCTCTTGATATTTTTCGCCTGGGTGTTTTTCTTCCCAATCCTTAATATCTTGTTTTTCTTTTTCAGATATAGGTCTATGCCAATTCTTATGGTTGTAATAAACCTCTGAATCATCTAAAGAATGTAATTTTTTGATGAACTCCTCTGTTACTCCTTCCTCTCCTGGTTTAATTGTGATTTTAGTTCCATCGTCAAAGATGTAGGTATAAGTACCCCTGTTTTCTTGTTTTGTTTTATGACTTTTCATTTAAAAGTCCTCCCTTCCTTTTGCCTGTTTCGGTGCAGAAGGAAAGGAAAAAAGAGTCCGTGCTTTTTTAGTACACGGACTCCTACTACCTGATTTAGGGTGCAATAAAGAGAGGGTACTAAAAATAGGCATTTTTACCTTTACGGTATTAAATAGCTTTTATTCGTATCCTTCTGCCCTATTGCAAACTCAGGCATCAAAACATTAAATTTATAAAAAGCAAAAAGTTATTCGTTTTTGTATTTTTTTTATGCAATTGCATATTTTTTTTATGCAAAAGCATGGTTTTCTTCATAATTTTCTGATATAATATTTTCATCAATTTAAAAATCATATCGTGCTATCTATGAAGTTATTACTTCTGCTTTTTACACTTAAGATTTTAACAGCTTTGCTATAAAATCTCGGGTAGTCATGGGTAGTCTTCGGGATGTTTCGGTAATACAAGAAATGAGGAGATAATTAATGACTTTTTCAAATTTCGCTAAATTACTAAAACCAATCATTGGTGGTTCAGATAACACAGTTGAATTTACTAGGAAACTCTTTATAGCTATGATTGGAGAAGATAACTCTACAGTAATTGAAAATAAATCAGATGATAGTTTTAAAGCCTATTACAATGGAAGATCAACAATAAATGGAATAGCTAGAGAAATATCTCCTGTTGCTGACCTAGAGAACTTTGTATCTTTCCTTGATAATTTTGGAGACTCAGTTTCAGAGAAACTTTGTGATGCTTTTTCAGGAAGTATTGATGAAATAGACCTACAAAATATTAATTACAAAATA
This sequence comes from uncultured Clostridia bacterium, assembly GCA_944390975.1. Taxonomy (GTDB): domain Bacteria; phylum Bacillota; class Clostridia; order TANB77; family CAG-508; genus RGIG8482. Next base: position 41,955 of record CALXRX010000002.1, read on the forward strand.
GCTAGTTGCTTTGATGAAATCATAAAAAAAGCAGCAGCTACTCAGAGGAAAAGCTCATCTAATAAAGATGAACCACTTAATATTCCCGTTGAGCAGACTGCTGCTAGTTTCCCTTATACAGAAACTGATAATGAATTGCTTACTGAATTTAATTCAGATTATGAGGAAATCATGCTTACTTTAATTAGAGGAGACTATGCATCCTATTTAGTAGACATGAGTATTCCTAACAAAATTAAAAAGTTATATCAAGAAAAATGGAAAGAAAAATCTAATGATTTTGTAAATCCAATGCTAAAATCAGATGTATTTGGAATTTTAGGTGTTCTTGATGAATTAAGTACAAGTTTCATTTCATGTAACTTAAATACAAGTGTAATCAAAAGTCAAAGAATAAAAATAAGAAATTTATATGTTAAACTTCATCCAGAAAAATATGACAAAAACATCCCATATGATATTTTGTTAGATGATTGGAATGATAGTGAATTTTAGAAAGGATGATAATAAATGCCAACAATTGATAATTCTATAAAAAGAATAGATAGTGTTATATGTAGACACTTAGATGAAATCGAAGACTCTTCTCGTGGTGCAATTTCACAAGATATATTAGAGCAACTAATAAAATTCATTAATCATGTAATGCTAAAATTTTATGCCAATGGCAAAGAAATCGACATCAACGAAGAAAACTTAACTAAAGCAATCGAATATTGCCAAATAAATAGCGACCTATATACCCTATATAAGTTTCGTAACTATTTGCAAGTTGTCACTACACAATACACTTTAGACGAAGATGGATCAGAACGATTAATGTTAAAGTATTATCAGTACTTACTAGAAACAAAAAATCTTCTTAGCCAGCATTTTGGTATTGAGGTACTGCATAATTTAGATAAATTCCCTTTACATCTAGATGATACCTTACAGGAATACTATAAAAAAATTGCGGAGAAAATAGAACGTCATCCTACATCATTACACGCAGATAGTAAAGATAAATATTATATCCAAAAAATCAAACCTCTATTTGTAGATAGAAAGATATATTATGAAGTTACATTTACTCCAATTGATGACAGGAAAAATAAATCTAAGACAAACAGAGTTATTGCTTTTACAAAACTCCCAGTCAAAAGTAACTACGCATCTAAATTTCACCTTATAAATGAAACTATCGAAATTTTAGGCAAAACCATGCCTATTATAGTTATTGATGGTTGGGAAGTTTCTATAAGAGATTGCGAATTTCAAAATTTCATATCAATAATAAATGGAGACAAAATAAAAGTAGGTTATCCAGAACAGCGATTAATTTGTGAATTTCTTACTAAAACAAAATACACCTTAAATAACCTAATAGACTTCCCAGATTCTGCATATAATGATATTACTAATAGATGGAAAAGTAGCCTAAAAAATCCTATATTTATTCCAACATTAGATTATTGCAGAAACTTAATATTAAGCGGCAAGAACGGAAAAAACATTCTAAGATACCTACTATATAATATGAATAACGTCATAATAAAAAGTCAATATTCATCAGGGTATTATAGTAAATATTATGAGGAATGGATTAAAGCTGGTAACGGTCATCTATCTAACTTATATTTAGATATTGGTAGTAAGCCATTTGATGATTTACCATTTAACCGCTCTCCTCTTGGACATAATCCAAAATTATCTGCAATATTTGAGTGCATTCCTTGTAATGGTAATCGTCATGAATTATTTGCAAGATTTATAGAAAATAATACAGAAGGCAAAGGACAATTATTCACTGATATTAGTGAATTGACTAATTACCCAGATTATCAGGAACTTATAAAAACATATAATGAAAATCTTTACTCAGGGCATAGACCTGAGGGCGATATAATGCTAGAACATAATCAAGTATTTATAAATGATTATAAACTAGACACTTGTACCATAATTGAAAAATTACAAGAATTAGCTGAGTCAGGTATAGAAAACTACAGCACTGATGTTGATGTATGGCTACTCTTTGATGGCTATGAAATAGATTGTGATGAAAAGAAAGGTATTATTAGACAGATATTTTCCGATTCAAAAGTTGGTGTAATATACGGCTCTGCTGGTGTAGGAAAATCCACATTAATAAACCACGTTTCACACTATTTAAACGATGCCCCTAAATTATACTTAACTCAAACAAATCCAGCAAAAGAAAACTTAATTAGAAAAATTGATGCAGAAAATACTACATTTTCTACAATTGAAAGCTTTAAGCACCAAACTACCTCAATGGATTATAAATTGTTAGTTATTGATGAATGTAGTACTGTTAGTAATAAAGATATGGTTGAGATACTTCAAAAAGCAAACTTTGAAATGCTTTTATTAGTCGGAGATACTTATCAAATTGATGCAATACAATTTGGAAACTGGTTCTCAGTACTAAAGGCATTCTTACCTGATACTGCTGTTTTTGAACTTAAAAAACCTCATAGAACAAAAAACAAACAACTGCTAGAGCTTTGGGATAAAGTTAGATGCATGGATGATACAGCTAAGGAAGTAATTGAAAGAGAAAGTTATTCTCTAAAAGTAGATGAGTCATTACTTTCCTCACTTGAACCTGACGAGGCTATTTTATGTCTTAATTACGATGGACTATATGGTATAAATAATATTAACAGGTTTTTACAAGAAAGTAATCCAAACCCAGCAGTTACTTGGGATGTTCAACAATATAAAGTTGGTGATCCTATACTATTTCTTGATTCAGATAGATTCAGACCAGTCATATACAACAATTTGAAAGGAATAATCCGAGATGTTAAAATCATGGATGTAGATACTCCTAATGAACGCATCCGATTTGATGTTGAAATTCCTAAATTAGTATATGAAAGAGATACGTATGGTACAGGTCTTGACCTTCTTGAAAACAATGAAGAAGAAGAAACATCTCTTATAAGATTTTATGTATATAAACTTAAAAGTGCTGATGAAGAAGGAGAAGATTTTAGAACTATAGTTCCGTTTCAAGTTGCTTATGCAGTTTCAATACATAAAGCTCAGGGATTAGAGTTTGAATCCGTCAAAATAGTAGTAACTGATGAAGTTGAGGAATTAGTAACGCATAACGTTTTCTATACTGCTATAACAAGAGCAAGAGAAAAACTAAAAATCTACTGGACACCAGAAGTAGAAGAAAAAGTTATAAATAGAATTAAACCTAGGGACATAAGTAAAGATGTTGAAATTTTAAAAAACTATATTGATAAAAAGTAAGGAGGTTAATTTATGCATATTAGTTATAACAAATTATGGAAATTATTAATTGATAAAGGAATGAATAAGCAGGATTTAGGAAAAATTGCAAACATTAGTCCTGCGTCTATAGCAAAACTCGGAAAAGGTGCAAATGTGACCACAGATGTTCTTCTAAAAATATGTGAAGCATTAGAATGCAATCTTGAAGATATAATAGAAACCGTAAAAAATGAAGGAGATGAACAAAATGAGTACTCAATTAAATAGCAATATCAAATTTGTAGGGACAAACCCTATTATTAATTCAAAAGCATCAGAGACATATGTTTCTGTAATTTTCACTTACAACTCAAAAACATGGAAAGGATATGTTCCAATTGAATATCGAAGAACAGGAGTATCAATTGACTTTGATGACAAGGATAAATTATATCAACACCTTAATCAAGTATATGATGATATGAACCCATCAAAATTTGATGCTTGGAAAGCAGAACAAGAACTTTTTTGGGCTAGTAAACCAAATGCAGATACAACCAAAGCATTCTTTGATAAATTAGTGGAAGGTGGATGGAAATGTGGTGCTTGTGAAATGCCACGTAATCCTAATCCTCAAAGAAGAATTCAAGATTTAAAAGAATTTGGATATACTATTGCTACTGATTTAGCCCATTACTGTCCAAACTGTAATAGAAATACAAGTCAAAGGATTTTACTTCCTATTCCACGTGGTGGAAATACAGGAAATGGTTATGAAACCTGGTCACCAGCCCTTAGAAAACGAATCATTAGTATTCTTGACAATTTTGATGTCTATGAATGTGTTACTACCCCACACTGTTTACCTGATCATAAATTTTCAGAGATAAGATGGGATGATAATACAAAAGCAGAAAATCCAGATACCATGACTGATGATGAAATCAGACAAAAATTCCAATTGATGACTAACCAAAGAAATCAACAAAAAAGAGAAGTTTGTAGAAACTGCTTTCAAACTGGAAAAAGAGGTCAAATTTACGGAATACCATTCTTCTATGCAGGTGGTCCATATTGGGATAATAACATTCCGCAAAAAGGAAAAGAAGCTGAAAAAGGATGCATCGGATGTCCTTGGTATGATATAGCTGAATGGAGAAAAAATCTCCTTGATAAAATAGATAAATAAAATAATGCTAAATATTTCTTGATATCACTTGATATTACTTGAATAGTTAGCTAACATATATAAAAATGAAAGGAGCAAATACTAATGGATATAAAAAGTATTGGTAGCATTTGTTCTGGTATTGAGGCTGCATCTGTAGCATGGAAACCTCTAAAAGTAGAATTTGATTGGTTCTCTGAAATTGCAGATTTTCCATCTATGGTTTTAGCTAGTAAATATCCAGATGTCCCAAATTTAGGAGATATGAATGATATACCAAATAAAATAATAAATAAAGAAATTACAGCACCTGATTTAATTTGTGGCGGAACACCATGCCAAGCATTTTCTTTCGCTGGTAATCAAAATGGTCTTAATGATGATAGAGGAAATTTAACTCTAAAATTTGTAGATATTATTAATGCAAATGATAAAATTAGAATTGAAAATGGTCAAAAAAGAACAGTTGTATTCTGGGAAAATGTTGAAGGTGTGCTTACAGATAAAACAAACGCTTTTGGATGCTTAGTATCATCACTTGCAGGACTTGACAGTCCGATAGAAAAGAAAAGATGGGCATCTTCTGGTTTTTTAAGTGGTCCTACAAGAAATGTGGCTTGGAGAGTCCTTGATGCAAAGTTCTTTGGACTACCTCAGCAAAGAAAAAGATTATATGTTCTTGCTGGAGATAAAGACTTCCATCCAGAGGATGTGTTATTTGAAAAAAGCACTAAAAAATTACAGGATTTTCCTGATTGTGAATTAACATTTGAAAAAGAAGGACATCGATTTGAAGTTTTTAGAGGATATACTGACTGCTTATATGCTGCATACGGAACAAAATGGAATGGTAATGCCGCAGCCTTAAATGGTTCATTATTTGTAGTACAGGATGATAGAATAAGACGTTTATCACCTCTTGAAACTGAACGTTTGATGGGATTTCCAGATAATTATACTGATTTACCTAGAGCAAGAAAAACTAATAGATATCAAGCAACTGGAAACTCATGGGCAGTTCCTGTTGTTAAATGGCTAGGAAAACGAATAATTGATTCTAAACTGCCTACTTTAAATCTTGATCCTGTTGAATTGTATAAACAAGGATTAGCTGAAAAAATAAATGATTCTACATATTTAATGCTATTTGGAAAAGATATTGTCACTATTAATAATGACTTAAAAATAAATGGAACATCAACTCCAGAAAATTGTACTTTTGGAAATATGAAAGATATTGTATCACCTGACGCTCCAGAAGATATTTATATTTCCCCAGTAGGATGTTTTGGAATAGTTAGAAGAAAACGAGAACGCAATTTGAAAATCAATTCACGTCTTGAAGAAGTATTGCTTTCTATTTCTTCTAATATGTCTCCAGAAGAAATAGAAAAAAGGTCTAGAGTTCAAAAGCGTGGAAAATTTAGTGACATATCTAATGACGATGATTCATCAAATAATGACTCAAGTGATGATGAAGATGCATCAAATAACAATGTTCAAGTATCAATTTTTGATTTAGCAACTAATGAGTAAAGAAAATAAACAGAATTACATATTTTAATTTGTAATCTGTTTTTTTATTGCCTTTAATTAACATACAATCCTTTTATTATTAAATTACAAATTTGAGCTTAACATATAAAAATTTCGCTATTAAATTATAATGCCTCAATTCTTGCTTTCTTTAAATCCGGGCATAAAAAAAAGAGCCTTTCCTAAATCAATTAAAATTTAGAAAAGGCTATATTTCCTTTGAAATCAAAGGTTTTCTTTCAAATATCCCGCTTATTCTTTGTATCATATTTGGAGTTGTTTGGTCTAAGTAAAATATATTTAATTCTTCTTGATTGATATTTAGATTTGCATATTCAGAATTATTTGTTTCTGTATGTACATTATTATTTTGTAATAAAATTGCAATTATAATTATTATAAAAAATATTAAAAATACTAATATTTGACTTGCTAGTTTTTTCTTATTCAACTTATTCTCCTTCTTTATATATAGTTTTACTTATTACTCTATCAATCCTCCTGAACAATGAAGTTCATAAATCAATTTATTATTCTTATATATTTGTTCTATTCCGTCAAAATTTTCTACTGTTCCTGTAGTTTTAAATTTATATACATATCCATTATTTTCAAATTGACTTATACCTCTAACAGGAATAATACTTTTATCTTCTCCCACTTTCATAAGTGCTGGTCTTAAAGCATTGTCCATTGCTTCCTCTCCAAGTGTATCATCAAATGTTACTCCATAATAGTTCATTCCCCATACTGGTTTATTACTATCACAATATACAACTTCTTCTCCTATAAATTTAGTACCACCAAAGTATGTATCATGATATATATATTTTTTGTTATCTATTTCTTCTTCATAATGATAGTCTGATGAACCTACTCTACTTGATTTTGTTTTTTCTATTGTAATATTAGCATAAGTTGATTTCTTTGCTTTAATTAAAAAATCAATAAATGTGTTATTTATCATATTTTCCATATTAATTATCCTCCAAATTCATTTCATCATTTATAACTTCTCTTTGTTGTTGAAAATTTGCTTTTGTTACAGGTATTCTTGCATACATTTTCGTTCCTAAAAAATAGTTTAATGTATCAAATGCTTTTAGTGTTTCTTCTGTTCCACTACCACTTCCTCCTGCACAAGCAATGCAAACGATTTTCTTTCCTTTTATTTTGGATTTATCATTAAATGCATCACATCTTTTTAATCTATCAAAAAATGTTTTCGCTGACTCACTCATTTCATGAAAATAAACTGGCGTAACAAATACATAAGCATCAAAATCTTCCATATATTTATAAATTTCGTTAAAATCATCTTTTTGAATACATATATGTTCATCTAGGCAAATTCCCCATCCTCTTTTACCACAAGCTAAACATTTTTGAATATTCTTTCTATTAATACAAATATGTTCTACATCATTGCCTAATTTTTTTAATTCTTTCTCACATTCTTCCACACAAGAAAAGGTTAATCCTATTTTATTTGGTATATAACTATCTTCGTTTACTAGATTACTACTGAAACTTAATATTAAAACTTTCATTTATATTTCACCTTTATATTTAATCTATTAACTTATGTTGTTCTGCTGACCATGCAGGAGTGCAGGTCATAGAAATCACACAATATTCAGTATCATAATAATATTTTTCATTAGGTTCTATTAAAATAGAATCGCCTTTTGAAAATTCAATCCTTTTATTTTCAAAATTTAATGTTCCTTTACCTTCTATAACATATATTAATTCTTTGCTTACAAGATTTATTCCATATCCACAATCTGGATATCTCCCATTAATTGTTGCAATTCCTAAATCTATTTCTTTATCATTAAATGAATATTCCAATGTTTTACATTCATCACTATTCTTTCCTTTTAAGGCATTATCATATTTAATAATTTCCATTTTATTAACCCTTTCCTTTAAATTTTGCAACATAATGTTGCAATTTTCATATAATTTTCTTTAAAGCATTCAACCATTCAAATCCTTCATTATCTAAATCTTCTAATTCTTCTATTTTAAAATATTTTACTTCTTCCAGTTCCTCTTCTTGTAATTTACATTCATCTATATCAATATCTTTTCTAACATAATATACTGTAAAATGTGCTTTTTCATTTGTGTCCATACTTAAAAATTTCAAATCATCTATATTTAAAGTAATACCAATTTCTTCAAAAGTTTCTCTTATACCTGCATCAAGTGTTGTTTCTCCAAAATCAACTTTACCACCACAAATCCCCCATTTGCTAGGATTAGCTCTTTTTAATCTACTACGCTTTTGAAGTAAAATCTCATTATTACTATTGATAATAAGTACTCCAACAACTGATATGTAATATCCCTCTGGTACATTGTCTGGATTACGAGCTTCTATATGTGTTAGAATCTTACCTGTTTTGTTTCCATTTCTGTCAACTAGCTCATGCTTTTCCATTCTATTTATCCATCTCCCAACTTTTAAAATAAATACATTCTAAGTCATCATTGAATTTTATTTCATAAATTCCATCATATGTTGTCATATCTTCTTCAAACAGCCATTCTACAATCAAAACATTTTTATCAATAGCTAATATCCTAAATTCTATATTTTTTATATCTTGATTTTTAATATGTTGCCATTCCTGTTTTATTTCTTCAAATGTTGTATATGGTGTCATTTTAAAATTTTCCATTTTCCCTTTTTAGTAGAACCTTCTCTAGAAATTATATTCATTTCTTTTAAAACATTCATATTGTATTTTACTCCATCTCTTGTCATTTGTAATTCTTTTGCTATTTCTTTTTGAGTTATTGATGGATTTTCTTCTATCAATTTTATAATGTGTATTTGTGTTTCATTAAGCATTGCATAATTTTCTTGGGTAGTTTCTTGGGTAGTTTCTTGGGTAGTTGTTTTTTCATATTTGAATGGATTTTCTCTATACTTAAATGAAACCCTTAAAAAATTATCCATAAAAATAAAACAACTTTTATCATAAGCTTTCAAAATTCTTAATATTCCAGACCCTATATTTTCAATTAAATCTACATCCTTAAAAACTCTTATTAATTCCTTATTTCTTGGTGCGGTAACACCTTTAAAGAAATCACTTTTTGATAACTCTTGTGGTAAACCTCCTGCAGATGTAATTTCAATTCTGTCAGAATATAGTTCTATTATTGGTGAATTACCATAAGAATAATCATTGTGGACAATAGCATTAATAACCGCTTCTTTTAATGCTTTACTATTAATCATTTCCACTTCTTTTCTTCCTTTATACTCTATTTTAGCATAAACAGTATTCTCAGCATCTAATCTATCTAGCACTTTCTGTGTAGCAGTAATTAAGCAACAATACCCATACTCTTGATTTTTAACCAAATCCATTTTGTCTGTTCCTAGATATTTTACAACTTTAATAGATACATTATTTTCATCAGCAAGTAAAAATGCATTGTAATTATACTTTCCATCACTTGTTAATAAATCTAAGTTTTTTAAGAAGTTTTCATTCAATTGTAAGCCTTGTCCTTCATAATATATTTTTAATTGATTAAATGTTAGTTCTTGCCTAGGAGATTCAATTTCCTTTAATGTATTTTTGACTCTTTTAGCATACATATTATCAATCATTTCAAAAGTCATTTTTTCTTTACTACTTCCAACTCTTAAATAACATCCTTCTGGTGTTCTTCCCTTTTTTCTTAAATAGTAAGGTTTTTCAGTACCGCTTGATATTACAACTTTTATTACATTTTTGTCTTCTATTTGCTCTACAATAACATCAAATAATCCTAATGTAGATGGTTGTATGTTGTTCTTTATTCTGTCCTTTATTTGTAACTGTATTTTATCAATATCATCAACACCAACTACCTTTCCATCTTTTCTAATTCCAACATAAATAATCCCGCCTTCTTTATAATTTAGAAAAGCTATTACTTCTTGCTCAAAATCTTCATTTAGTTGCTCTTTGTTTTCTATACGGTTATTTTCAATATTTTGCATTTCTTTCATAAGACTAATTCCTTTCTTATTTAATTTTCACCTTTCCATTACTAGTTATTATACAATATATAATTAGAAATTAATAGCAAACAAGTAAAAAAATAACAGATAATTTCTTATCTGCTACTTCTTGGCTCCTCTTGTTGGACTCGAACCAACGACCTATCGGTTAACAGCCGAGCGCTCTACCAACTGAGCTAAAGAGGAATGTATTTAAATTATATCCATATAATAACATTTGTATACGATTTTGTAAATAGTTTTTTATAATTTTTTTAAGAACAAGTATTAAGTAAGTATTAATCACATTATCAAGTATTAATTTTATATACTTGTTCTTAAAATATATTCTATTTAAAATATCCTTAATATATCATTGTAAGTAACATAAATTGATAGTGCAATTAAGATAGTAAATCCAAGCATTTGAATGCCTACTTCTATATTTTCTTTCATTGGTTTTTTTCTAATTGCTTCAATTAGATATATTACTACCTTTCCTCCATCAAGTGGTGGAAATGGAAGTAAATTTGTAACTCCTAGTGATAAGGAAATTAATGCTATAATATATACAAAATCACTTACTCCCGTTGTATTTGCAACCATACCAGATATTCCAACTGGTCCCATTAATTGATTTGCATTAACTTTACCTGTAAATAACATTTTTAAATTGTCAACAATTGATACTGAGAAATCTAGCGTATCCCAAAAACCATAATATATATTATTAGCTAAATTATTCTCCGCTTTTGCAAACTGAATTCCTAAAACATAGCTGTATACAATTTGTGGTGTTATAGAAATTTCTTTTGTTTCATTTCCTCTTTGAATTGTAAATACACAATTTTCACTTTCACTATTTTTTATATATTCTACTATTTTATATGGATCTTGTTCTACGTCTTTCCCATTTACTTTTAAAATAACATCATTAACTTCAAGACCACTTTTTTCTGCTGGGCTATCTGGATATATTGCCACTATTTTATTTGTAACACTTCCTCCGCTAGCATCTAAATATATTCCTGTATCTTTATTGGGAATTGCTGTCGGTTTAACATTTAAATCTAGCAAATTATTATCTCTTTTTACTGTTACTATTAATTCACTATCACCAGATTTTTCTAATATTTCAGTTATATCATTTTTATTTCTTATTCTTTTTCCATTTATTTTTATTATCTCATCATTAGCAATAATTCCAGCTTCAGATGCACCATAACCATCTTCTACAACTTCTACTTTTTGTGATACATAATTTCCCATACTTGAAACTAAAACAAAGTATACTAATAGTCCAAATATTATATTAACAGTTCCTCCAGCTAATACAATTGCAATACGTTTTGGTATGCTAGCTTTACTAAAAGAGCCTTCGCTATCTGATCGTTCCTCTTCGCCTTCCATATTCACAAATCCACCTAAAGGAATTAATCTAAGTGCATATAATGTATCTCCCTTTTTCTTTTTCCATATAGTTGGACCAAAACCTATAGCAAACTCATTTACTTTGACTTTGCATAATTTTGCAACTATAAAATGTCCTCCCTCATGTATGAATATTAAAAACCCTAATAAAAATATCACTTTTAAAGCTGTTATTAAAAAACTAATCAAATTCTATCCTCCTATAATAGTCTTAAGAGCATATAAGCAAATGGTGCAATAAATATTACACTATCTAATCTATCTAACATTCCCCCATGACCTGGAATTAAATTGCTAAAATCTTTAATTCCAACATACCTTTTTATGCTAGAAGCTGAAAAATCTCCAATTTGTCCTACTACACTTAATATAATTGATATTATTATTGTATTTATATAAGAAAATGCCATTCCAAAGAAGCTATTAAATATATATGTAAATAATAATGATAATAGAATTGCTCCTATAATACCGCTAATACAACCTTCTATACTTTTATTTGGACTAATTTTGCTAAATTTGTGCTTTCCTATCCATTTTCCAAAAATATATGCAAATACATCTGTTCCCCATGCACATGAGAATATATACCAAACTAAAAATTTCCCATTTTCAAAACCATTTATTAATGGAATAAACATTAAAAATAATGATATATAGCATATTCCAAAGAATGTAATTGCAATATCTTTTACAGTTGTTTTCATATTTGTTAATATAACTTGTAAAAACAATACCGCTATAGCTGTTGGTATTAATACACTTACAATTGTTATAGCATGTTCTAGTGGAATTATATGTATAAATGCAATTAAAGCTGATGCAACATATCCTATCCATATAACTGGATTTGCTTTTTCTTTAAAAGCATTAAAATATTCATGTAAACTCATTGCAGCTACAATTGCAAATGTAATATCTACAACATATTTATTTCCCAAAACTAATATTATTACTACTAATGGAAGTCCTAGTAGTGCAGAAGTTATTCTTTTTATATCCATGTGAATTTACCTTTCCTTTTTATTTTCCTTTTTTAATTATTCTATTTTGATATTCTTTTATAGCTAATAGCAAATCTTCCTCTTTAAAATCAGGCCAATTTTTTTTCATAAAAACAAATTCTGAATAAATTGTTTGCCATGGTAAAAATCCACTTGTTCTTATTTGTCCACTTGTTCTTATCATAAGTTCTGGATCCGGCTGTCCTTTGGTATAAACAGTATTACTTATCATTTCCTCTGTAATATCATCTATTTGAATTTTACCTATTTTTACTTGTTTTGCAATTTCTTTAGTGGCCATAACAAGTTCCGCTCTTCCACCATAATTAAATGCCACATTAAATACTATTCCTGTATTGGCTTCTGTTCTTTTAACTGCTTTGTTAATACTTTCTTGTAATCTTTTTGATAAAGCAGATATTTCTCCTAATACTTGTATTTTTACATTTTCCGTATCTGCTCTTTTGGCAAAATCATCTAAATAATTACCTAAAAGCAACATCAATGCTCCTACTTCCTCTTCTGTTCTTTTCCAATTTTCAGTTGAAAAAGCATATACAGTTAAATATTTAATTCCTATTTTATTGGCATACCTTACGATATTTTCTAGTACTTTTGCACCTTCTTTATGTCCAAGTTTAGGATCTAACCCTTTTTGTCTTGCCCAAGTTCTATTCCCATCCATAATAATAGCAATATGTTTCGGTAAATTATTTTTATCTATATCCTCTAAAGTCAACGTTTTAGTACTCCTATCTCAATTTATATTTTTATATTTATGTTATATGCTCATAATATCTTTTTCTTTGTTTTCTAATATACTATCTATTTCTCCAATTTTACTATCTGTTATTTTTTGTATTTGTTCTTCTGCTGTATGTAAATCATCTTCTGTAATTTCTGAATCTTTTTGTTTCTTTTTGAATTCATCTATACCGTCTCTTCTAATACTTCTTATCGCAACTTTTGCTTCTTCTGCCATTTTTCTAACATCTTTTACTAGTTCTTTTCTTCTTTCTTCATTTAATTCAGGAAAAGCTAAGCGAATTACTTTTCCATCATTGTTTGGATTTATTCCAATATCAGATGCTAATATTGCTCTTTCAATTTCTTTTAATATACTTAAATCCCAAGGTTGAATAACAATTAGCCTTGCTTCTGGAACAGATATTCCTGCAACTTGATTTATTGGTGTTGGTGTTCCATAATAGTCTATTTTTACTTTATTTAATATAGCTGGATTAGCTCTTCCAGCTCTTACCTCTGCTAAATTTTCACTAAATACACTTATTGTTTTTTCCATTTTTTCTTTAATATTACTATAATCCATATCACTAATCCCTTTCTTAAAATTATATTTATTGTTTTTTATTTTATTATATTACTATTAATTATATTTAAAACTATTTTACTATAGTTCCTATTTTTTCTCCTTTAACTATTTTTACCATATTCTCAGGTTTATCTATACCAAATACCATTAAAGGAATTTTATTATCTCGGCATAATGCTGTTGCTGTTGAATCCATAACTTTTAAATCTTTATTTAAAATATCTGTATATGAAATTTCATCATATTTAATTGCTGATGGATCTATTTTAGGATCTGCTGAATAAACTCCATCTATTGTTTTTGCAAGTAGTATTACTTCTGCATCAATTTCTGCTGCTCTAAGAGCTGCTCCTGTATCAGTTGTAAAGTAAGGGTTTCCAGTTCCACATGCGAATATAACTACTCTTCCTTTTTCTAAATGTTTAACTGCTTTTCTTTTTATGTATGGCTCTGCAATTTGTCTCATTTCTATTGCTGTTTGTACTCTTGTATTAAGTCCTCTTGCTTCAAGTGCATCTTGTAAAGCAAGTCCATTCATTGCTGTTGCTAGCATTCCCATATAATCTGATGTTGTTCTTTCCATTTGATGCCCATATCTTCCTCTCCAGAAGTTACCACCTCCAACAACTATTGCCACTTGTACTCCTAAGTCTACTAAATTTTTAATTTGATCACATATACTTCCTAAAACATCTGCGTATACACCTGTTTTTTTATCTCCTGCTAATGCTTCTCCACTAAGTTTTAATAATACTCTTTTATATAGTACGTCGCCCACTTTTAACACTCTCCTAATCTTTTTTATTTATCGTTCCTTATTTTATCATATATCATTATATTTTTGCACTATTTTTTTCAAATTTATTAAAATTCCTTAAATTTAAAAGCAAAATCCAGTAAATTTTCGCTTATTATAAATTTAAATAAAAATAAAGCTTTCAGAAAATAACTTTACTTAACTAATTTATTCACCAAAAGCTTTTTAATTTTGTATTTTTATATTCTTATTTACAAAATCTGTGTCTTCCTATTGTTACTACATGAGGTCTTGACCAAATCCATTTATTAGTAGCTGTTGCTGGATTAAAGTAGTATATTGAGCCATATGAAGGATCCCATCCGTTTAAAGCATCTTGTGCAGCTTTTCTTGCTGTACTATTAGGTGTTAAATTTATTTGACCATCAGATACGACATCAAATGCTCCCTTTTGATATATAACTCCTGCTATTGTATTGGGAAAACTTGAACTTTTAACTCTGTTTAACACTACAGCTGCTACCGCAACTTGGCCTGTATACGGCTCTCCTCTTGCTTCTCCATATACCAAACGGCTTAATAAATCTAAATCACTAGAATTTGACGATGATGTACTTGAATTTCCTGATGAATTAAATATACCCATTGCTTCTAACGTATTTTTTCCAGCTATTCCATCAACTACTAATCCATTTTTCCTTTGAAAATATTTAACTGCTTCTAATGTTTGACTGCCATATATTCCATCAATATTTCCATTATAATATCCCCATCGCTTTAATTTAGTTTGTATTGTCCTTACTTCTTCTCCTCTTGATCCATATTTTGAAAGTGCTTGAACAATATTTACACTAAATATGTTGTACAATAAAAATAATAAAAGTACTGAACTAATACTAATAATTGCAATTCTATTTGAATACATTGCTTTACCTATTTTTTTCAAAAAAATTCACCTCTTTAGAAAAATACTATTTTTTAGTATTTTCTCCAAATTAGGTGAATTTATACAAAAATTTAATTTTTAAAATATTCCTACTATATTTCCATTTTCATCAATATCTATATTCTCTGCTGAAGGTATTCTTGGTAGTCCTGGCATTGTCATAATTTTTCCTGTTAATACAACTATAAATCCGGCTCCAGTTCGTAAATTTACCTCTGATACATGAATTTTAAATGGCTCTTTACACAATAAATTTTTTGGATCATCAGAAAATGAATATTGTGTTTTTGCAATACATATTGGTAAATTTCCATATCCAAGTTTTTCTATTTGTTTTATTGTGTCCATTGCTTCTTCTGAAAATTCCACTCCAGATGCTCCATATATTTTTGTAGCTACTTTTTCAATTTTAGTCTGAACACTATCTTCTAAGTCATACATATACTCTAATTTTGTTTCTTTTTCGCATAAAGAAGAAACTTTTGTTGCTAAGTCCTTTGCACCTTCGCCTCCTTTTCCCCATGCTTCAACTAAACTTAATTCTATTCCTTTTTCTTCTAATTTTGTTTTTAACAAGTTGATTTCTTCTTCTGTATCGTCTACATATTTATTAATAGCAACAATAACATTTAATCCAAATTTATTTTTAATATTGTCCACATGTCTTAACAAATTATGTACACCTTCTTCTAAAGCTTGTAAATTTTCTTTTTGTATATCTTCTTTTTCAACTCCACCATGATATTTTAATGCTTTCATTGTTGCAACACATACAACTGCTGAAGGTTTTATTCCTAAAGTCCTACATTTAATATCAATAAATTTTTCAGCTCCTAAATCTGCTCCAAATCCTGCTTCTGTTACAACATATTCTCCTAGTTTAAGAGCCATTTTTGTTGCCATTATACTATTACATCCATGTGCAATATTAGCAAATGGTCCTCCATGGATAAAAGCTGGTGTATGTTCTAATGTTTGTACTAAATTTGGTTTTATTGCATCCTTTAATAAAACTGCTAAACTTCCTTGAGCTTTTAAGTCACTCGCTCTTATTGGTTGTTCTTCTTCATTATATCCAACAATGATGTTACCAATTCTTTTCTTTAAGTCTTCTATATCTTTTGACAAACATAAAATTGCCATAATTTCTGATGCAACAGTAATATCAAATCCATCTTCTCTTGGCACTATGTTTTTCTCTCCTGATAGGCCACATTCAATTTTTCTTAATTGTCTATCATTTAGGTCTACGCATCTTTTCCATACAACTTTTTTAAATTTTAATTCATTTCCAAAATAAATATGATTATCAATCATAGCTGCAAGTAAGTTATTTGCAGATGTTATTGCATGTATATCACCTGTAAAATGTAAATTAATATCTTCCATTGGTGCAACTTGAGCATATCCTCCTCCTGTTGCTCCTCCTTTTATTCCAAATACAGGTCCTAATGATGGTTCTCTTAAAGCTAATACTGCTTTTTTACCTATTTTAGATAATCCATCAGCAAGTCCTATAGATATTGTTGTTTTTCCTTCTCCTAATGGTGTTGGATTTACAGCCGTAACTAGTACTAGTTTTCCATTTTCTCTTTCTTTTATTTTTTCATATAATTTGTCAGAAATTTTTGCTTTATACTTTCCATAATTTTCAACATATTCTTCATCAATATTTAATTTTTGTGCCACCTCTGTAATTGGTTTTAATTTCACACTTCTTGCTATTTCAATATCTCCCATTTTTTTCACTCCTTTTTTTATTTTTTAAAATATTAAACCTGCTGTAATTCCTATTATTGCCCCAACTATAACTTGTTTTGGTGTATGTCCTAATATCTCTACTAATCTTTCTTGAACTTGTATATTAGTTAACCCAGGTGTATTAACAATTTTATTTAATAAACTAGCTTGTTTTCCTGCAGCCCTTCTTATACCCGCTGCATCATACATTACAATAAAAGAAAATATAACTGCTAAAGCAAATATTGGACTTGTAGTACCTTCTGTTTTTCCTATCATTGTTGCAAGTGATGTTACTACTGCTGTATGAGAACTAGGCATTCCTCCTGCTCCCATAATTCTTTTAAAATTAAATTTTTTAGTTGTTACTAAATCCCAAATAACTTTAAACATTTGTATCCCAAACCATAGTATAAATGGAACATATAGGTATCTAAACTGTGTAATTTCCTCCATTATTTTCCCCTTTCAAAGTTTTCTTTTTGAATTTATCTTTCCTATAAGTAAAAATTTTTAATTTATTCTACATTAAAATCTTCTTCAGTCACTTCATCTTCTTTTTTTATTAATATAGAAATTCTTTTTTCGGCATTTTCAAGTATTTGGCTACATTTCTTAGATAATTTCATTCCTTCTTCAAATTTAGATACAGATTCATCTAAGTTTAAATCTCCCTTTTCCAATTCATTAGCTATTATTTCTAATTGTTTTATTGTGTCTTCAAAATTTGCCTCTTTTTCCATTTTTTATTACTCCTTTCATAATTTATATTTACTATTTTTTTGTAGTTTAGTCTAAAACTTTTGCTTTTTTATTTCCATCAATAAATCTTAATTCTATTTCTTCATTTAATTCAACATCCTTAACTGACTTAATCGTTTTTCCCTCTTTATTTGCTATACAATAACCTCTAGTTAATGTTTTTAATGGACTTAATGAATCCAGCTTTGCAACTAATGTTAATAGTTCATTTTTTCTGTCTTTATATTTATTTACAATACTATTTTCCAAACTTTTTACTAACATATCTACTCTTATATATTGTTCATTAACTCTTTGTAATGGCTCTTTAAATGCTCTAGACGCCATACACTTTTCATACTTCATTCTCATTAATTCTACTTTTTTCTTTAAAGCTAATTTAAGACGGTTATTATAATTATGTAATTTCAATTTAATTTCTTCTATATCTGAAACTGCAAGTTCGGCAGCTGCAGAAGGTGTAGGTGCTCTTAAATCTGCCACAAAATCTGCTATAGTAAAATCTGTTTCATGTCCTACTGCAGATATTATAGGAATTTTAGACTCATAAATTGCTCTTGCAACTATTTCTTCATTAAATGGCCATAAATCTTCTAAAGATCCTCCGCCTCTTGCTAAAATTAATACATCTGCTAATTTTTTCTCGTTCATATATTTAATTGCTTCTGCTATTTTTATGCTAGCACCCTCACCTTGTACTGGCACAGGAAATAACCTTATATATACATTTGGATTTCTTCTTGTACTTACATTTATAATATCTTTTATTACAGATCCAGTTTGAGAAGTTAATACCCCAATTGTTTTTGGCATAAAAGGTATCTTCTTTTTGTATTTTGAATCAAATAAACCTTCTTTTTCAAGTTTTAGTTTTAGTTCTTCATAAGCTTTATATAAACTTCCCATTCCTTCTTCTTGCATTGCTTTACAGTAAATTTGATATACACCATCTCTTTCAAAAACTGAAACAGTTCCAAATACCATAACTTTCATTCCGTCTTTAGGTGTGAATTTTAAATTTCCTGTATAAGATTTAAACATAATACATTTTATTAAAGAATTGTCATCTTTTAATGTAAAGTATAAATGCCCTGTATAATGATTTTTAAAATTTGAAATTTCTCCTTTTACCAATACATTATTTAAGTATTCATCTCCAGCAACTTTTTCTTTTATGTACTTATTTAAATCACTTACTGATATTGCTTCATATTTCATATTCTTCTCCTATACTAAAATCTAAGATGTCAAAAGTCGAACACTAATGTTAACTTCCGACATCTTTTTAACCTTAATTATTTAAACTTTTTACTATACTTGCTAGTACTCCATTTATAAATATACGAGAATTATCTTCTCCATATTTTTTTGCTAACTCTACCACTTCGTTTATTACTACTTTAAATGGTATTTTTTTATATATAATTTCATATATAGCTAATTTTAGAAGTGAAATATTTATTTGGGAAACTCTTTCAATTGTCCATCCTTCTTTTAAATTACTTGATATTTGTTTTTCAATTTCTTCTTCATTTTTGATAATTCCTACAATAGTGTCTCTTATGTAGTTTTGCATTCCTTGGTTTGTTATTTCATTATTTTCAATATAAAGTTCTATTTGTTCTTCTGCATTATCTTGTTGCATTTCTATACTATATAATAATTTAAAAGCTTCTTCTCTTGCTAGCGTTCTATTCATAATATTTCCTCTTTCTTTTAATTCTACATTCTATCTATAAAATTTTTTAGTTTTTCTTTAACATCATATTTATTTCTTTGTACGTAATTTCCAATAAATATTCCTATTATTACTAATATAATTCCTACAATTAATTCATATAAACGTGTACACAATATAATAATTGCAATTACTCCTCCTATAATTCCACCTTTATATTCACTTACAAAATTTTTAAAATTATCCATTTTTCTCCTCCTATACTTGTGTGTTTTCTGGGTTAGGAGCAATATTTTTTACTCTTACATTTACTTCTTTTATATCTATATCCATTGATTTTTTTACCACATCTTTTATTTTTAATTGTAAATCATTTGATAAATCTTTTATAATAACATCTTGTGTAACATATAATATAACATCAATATTAATATTATTGTCTTTTGATAATACTACTTTTGATGAAATATCTTGTGCCCCATCAATTTGTTTTACAACACCACTTACAAGGTTTTGTATTGTATCCTTTGATATAAATAATTTACCATTTTCATTTTGTATTAAAATCCCGTTTTCAATTCCATCATCATTTTTTGAATCAGATGAAAAGAAAATTCCTTTTATTGCAAGTAGTATAAATACTACTAATACGCCTAATGTGATATTTGATGAAACAGGATTGTTTAAAACATTTTTTACATATAATGTAATTATATCTATATTAATCCAACCAAAAATAACTAAACAAAATAAAATTGAAAAAATTAATATAATACTTGAAAATAATACTAAAGCTATTCTATCTAATACTTTCATATACTATTACATTCCTTCCTACATTTAATATATTATTCTTGAACGTTTTCTTGTTCTTGATTATTAATATCTGTATTAACTCCTTGAACATGTACATTTACTTCTATTACTTTTAGTCCTGTCATTGTTTCTACAGCTTTTTTTACTCTATTTTGTATTTCAAAAGCTACATCTGGTATTCTTGTACCATATTCAACTATAATATTAACATCTATTTTAGTTTCTTTTTCTCCAACTTCTACTTTAATTCCTTTAGATAAGTTTTTCTTTCCACTTAATA
Source organism: uncultured Clostridia bacterium (assembly GCA_944390975.1). Classification (GTDB taxonomy): domain Bacteria; phylum Bacillota; class Clostridia; order TANB77; family CAG-508; genus RGIG8482. The sequence goes on from CALXRX010000002.1 coordinate 62,646, forward strand.
CTTCTGTAATTCCTCCTGCAAATCCTCCTGCCATTCCAGAAACACCTGGTACTTCTGATACTGCTACTCCAGCAATAACAGCAACTACATCATCAGATATTTTTATGCTATTATTATCTTGGCTTTCTATTGAAACTTCCTCTTTTACATTCTCTACATTTTCATTTTCCATAATTATTCCTCCTTAAATATTAAAAAAATTGATACACTTAAGTTTGTCTACCTTAGTATATCAATTTTTCTAAAATTTTACAACATATTTAATTAAATTTTAACTATTTTAATTAATTTATACTTATTTTAATTGATCCATAACTTCCTTAGCAAAATTTTCTTCTTTCTTTTCAATTCCTTCACCTTTTTCAAATCTTGCAAATTTTAAAATTTTTGCTCCTTTTTGTTCTACTAATTTTCCAACTTTAACATCAGGATCTTTTACAAAAGCTTGTTCAACTAAACAAATTTCAGAATAGAATTTTCCAATTCTTCCTTGTACCATTTTTTCAGCAATTTCAGCTGGCTTTCCTTCATTCATTGCTTGTGCTTTTAGTATTTCCATTTCTTTTTCTACACGCTCTTGTGGAACAGCTTCTCTATCTAAGTATTCTGGTCTTGCAGCAGCTATTTGCATACAAATGTCTTTTGCAAGTTCTTCATCTCCATTTTCTAATTCAACAAGTACTCCTATTTTTCCATCACCATGTATATATTTTTCTACAAGTCCATTTGTTTCAAATCTTGCAAATCTTCTTATTGTTAAGTTTTCTCCAATTGTTGCAATTTTTCCTGTTAATACTTCTTGAACTGTTTTTGATGAATCTTTAATAGATTTTTGATTTAATAAATCTTCTACATCATTTGGATTTTCTTTAGCAATTTGTTCTGCAACATCTTCAACAAAGCTTCTAAATTCTTCATTTTTTCCAACAAAGTCTGTTTCTGAGTTTACTTCTACAATACTTCCTACTTTTCCGTCTTCTGAAACATATGCTGTTACAACACCTTCAGCAGCTACTCTGTCTGATTTTTTTGCAGCTTTTGCTATTCCTCTTTCACGTAATAACTCAATGGCTTTCTCGATATCACCATTTGTTTCTGTTAAAACTTTTTTGCAATCCATCATTCCTGCACCTGTTTTTTCTCTTAATTCTTTAACTAATGTTGCTGTAATCATTTTATATTCCTCCTTCTATATTCTTTTATATTTTTAAAATGGACACGGCCCTGACCGTGCCCATACAAATATTTTATAAACTATTCTTGTGTAGCTTCTTCCTCTTGTGCTACTACTTCTTCTATACTTGTTGGCTCTTCATTTTCTGCTACTTCTTCCATTTCTTCAGTAGGTGTTTCAAAGCTTTCACCTTGTTTTCCTTCAATAACTGCATTTCCTATTACTTCTGTAATTAGTTTTACTGCACGAATAGCGTCATCATTTCCAGGAATAGGATAATCAACTTCTTCTGGATTACAATTTGTATCTATTAATCCTACAACTGGTATATTTAATTTATGAGCTTCTAATATTGCTATTCTTTCTTTTTTTGGATCTACTACAAACATTACTCCAGGTAATTTCTTCATTTCTTTTATTCCACCTAGATTTCTTTCTAGTTTTTCCATTTCTTTCTTTAAAAGAATAACTTCTTTTTTTGGTAACACTTCAAATGTTCCATCTTGTTCCATTGCTTCTAAGTCTTTTAGTCTTTGAATTCTTTTTTGAATTGTATCAAAGTTAGTAAGCATACCTCCTAGCCATCTTTGATCCACATAATACATTCCAGATGCTAGTGCAGCCTCTTTTACACATTCTTGTGCTTGTTTTTTTGTTCCTACAAAAAGTACTTCTTTTCCTTCTTCAACTTGTTCTTTAACAAATCTGTAAGCTTCATCAATTTTCTTTGATGTCTTTTGTAAATCGATGATATGGATACCATTTCTAGCTTGAAATATGTATTCAGCCATTCTAGGATCCCATCTTCTTGTTTGGTGCCCAAAATGCACACCTGCTTCAAGTAATTGTTTCATTGCAACTACTGCCATTTTAATTTCCTCCTTTAGTTTTTCCTCCATGAAATTTCAACATTTACGCTCACTTTTTTAGCACTAACGCAAACTATTTTCATGTGTTTATTTTTTTAACTTTAATAGTATATCAAAAAAGTACTGCAATTGCAATACTTTTTTTGAAATTTTTATATCTTGCCATATTGGTAAAATTAAGTGTTTAATACTTCTTGTGCTATTTCCCATATATCTTGAGTTTCCCTATCTTTTTCCCAGAATGCTCCTCCAGCTAATTCATATTTATTTATTAGATTTAGTTTTTCTTTTATTGAATTTGATTCTTCTAACCACATTTGATATCTATATTTTTCACTATCATATTCTACATAATATTGCTTTGTATTTTCATCCCATTTTCTTTCTACTTCATTTGCATTAGGAATTTTTTCTTCTATTTGATTCATATTAACAACTGTACTCGTTGATTTTCCATTAATATCTGTTTTCCATAATCTAGTATATAAAGGCATTCCCAATATTAATTTTTCTTTTTTTACAGCTTCTTGTCCTAAAAATTTATTTATGTTTGCTTCTACCCAATCTGCTCCAGCTGTTGTTCCAGGTGTTGTACTTGAAACTCCATATTGGTCATATGCCATAAATACTATATAGTCTGCCTCATTAGCTATTAAATCTCTATCATAACATAGTGACCAATTTTCACTTCCATCTGGTGCTGTAACATCTACTGATGTTACTATTCCATACTCTCTTAGACGTGGTGCTAACTCTATAATGAATCTTGAAAATACATCTTTATCTTCCATATTCATATTTTCAAAATCTATATTAATTCCATCTAAATCATATTGTATTGCAAGGCTAACTATTTCTTCTATCATTTTTTCTCTTTGTTCATAATTATTCAATATTTTAGAAGTAGTTTCTCTCATTGAATTATTAGAAAACATCGCCCAAACTTTGTAGTCATTCGCCTTTGCCCAATTTATATACTCTTCTCCACCTCTTTTTGCATTATCATTTATACTAAATGTATCACCATTTTTTAGTGAAAAGAAAGATGGTGCAACAACATTTATTCCTTGTATTGTAGTCCCCATTCTATCTGGTGCATTAACATATTCAGAGTAATAATCCCAAACAAGATTAATCTTTCCTGTTATTTGTTTTTCTTTTTCTATGGCTTGTCTTACATACGTTTTGTTGGTTAAATCTTTTGTTTTTATATATCCAAGCTTTCCATTAGATGTTCTAACTTTTGTCCAACCATCTTTTTCAGAAACTACTATTACTTTTTCTCCTGCTTCAAGTTTATCTACTGTTTTTGAAATTAGTTTTGTGTTATATTTCACACTTAACTTTTTAGTAGTATCAGCTTTAATTAATTCTCTATCCAATGAATCTACTGTCACTACTAAATTATTTATATTTTCTATTTCTATATTGTATACATTACCTAATTCTGAAATTGGTATAAAGAATATTCCATCTTTTCTTATTGCTGTTCCTAATAATTTTACTTCTGCCCCATTTACTTTCATAACTTTATCTTTTAAAGATATAACTGCAACTTTTGTTTCTGAAGTAGTTATTATTTGTTCATTTTCTTTATCATAATATATTTGACCATCAAAATAGTTTTCTATGTCATCCATAGAAACATATACAACCCCATTTTCATCTATAAACAATTCCTGTTTCATTTTTCCTGTTACATTGTTGTTGTTAATAATAAAATTAATTTTTCCTTCATTAGGATCTTTTTTAAAATTTGGTGAAAATATTAATATTAAAGTTGCTATTATTAACATTATTACTACTATTATTATATTTCTTATCATTTTTTTATTTAGTTTCTTTTTCATTTTCTTTCTCCTAATTTTAGATTATATAATTAACCAGACATTTATTTTACATCAAGAATATTTTTAATAAATTGTCTAATTTTATATTAATATATCATAAATTATTTTTTTCGTGAATATTTTTTATATAATTTTTAAGAAAAATATTTTAATTTTTTTCAAAAAGAGAGACAAAGTATGAAAAAATTACTAAGAGCAACTTTTTTACACTTGTCTCTTTAAGAATTTGATAAATATATTCTTGATTATCAAGCTACTTATATTCCTAGCACATATGCAGTTTCTTCTGTTTTTCCATCTCCTGATATTACTTTTACATTTGGATTTAAAGATATACAAGGACGAAGGCCATATGCACCTTCATAGCTATTAATGTTACCATTTGAGGAAACATGGCAGATGTAAATGCTACTCAATCCTCCAGTGGTATCCACCCCTCGTATATAGAAGTCACAATGGGATGAATATGAATACACCTGACGGGATACCAACCAGTAAATTTCTCCTGTTACCCAAATATTTGTAGACTGCATTGCTTCTTGGTCTGTTGTATAGTTTGTATCCTCATCTTTCATTGTATTTGCTCCTTCCACTGTTGAACTAAATTGCAATTGCACTGGTCCTACATTTTCTGTATTTTTTGCATTAAATTTTCCATCCACTCCTATTGTTGGTACACTTCCTACACATCTTCCATCTAAAGCATATGGACTACTTTGTGCATAATATTCTGCTTTTTCATTTAATGTAGTTATTGTATTATTATAATCATTCATTGATGTTTGCAACGCTATTAAATCATTTTCTCCATCTGCTCCTAATGCTAGTTCCTCTATATTTTTATCTGATATTATTTGCAATCCATATGTGTCATCATTATACAATACCCTAAATGTTACTATTCCGTTTTCTCCAACCGAACTTATTCCTGTATCGTATTTAACATAATCTCCTGGTTGTGCTACACTTTTTAATAATTCATAATTTATACCAGGAGCATCTGTACTGCTTCCTGTACCTCCTATTATATTATTTATTGCATTTTCAAAGTCTGCTAACCCTGCTAATTCTCTATCTTGTGCATCCATATAATTTTTTCCTGCATTCTCCGCTGTTCTAAATATTCCATTTTCTCCTAGTGTTAAGCTTATTGTTACTCCTGCTAGTATTAATAATACGATTATTGTTATAATTAATGCTATTAATGTGATACCCTTCCTATTTGCCTTTTTACTTAACAACTCACATTTTTTTAAGTTTAAATTTTTCCTCATTCTTTCTTTTTCCTCCTATCTCTTCTTTAGTAGTATTTTTGCAATTTCTTAATACTTTATTCATTTTATTTTTTATAGTAATATGAGTATTTTCTACTTTATTTACTTTCCAATACACTATTTTTATTTAACAAATTTTAAACTTTTTCCTATTTTATGATAGAATTTTATATTTACTTTTCAAGTATTTTGTATATCTTTTTTCTCTCTTTTTCAAGTACTTATCTCTTTATATTCCTAGCACATATCCAGTTTCTTCTGTTTTTCCATCTCCTGATATTACTTTTACATTTGGATTTAAAGATATACAAGGACGAAGGCCTGTCTCTCCAGCAGCACTATATGCAGTGCCATAAGGAAATACACGGCACACATAAGTAACATAAAAGTTTCCACTAGTATCAATGCTACGCACACGAACATTACAAATGGTTGAATCTGAAACGACAGCACGGGATGCTAGCCAATAATTTTCTCCTGTTATATATATATTTGATGTTTCCATTGCTGTTTGATCTGTTGTATAATTTGTATCTTCTAACTTCTCGCATCCTGTATCTCTACTACTCCATCCAGTTGGTATTGTATAATCATCTGGTATATAGAGTGTTCCTTCTACTTCCGTATTTTTTGCATTAAATTTTCCATCCACTCCTATTGTTGGTACACTTCCTACACATCTTCCATCTAAAGCATATGGACTACTTTGTGCATAATATTCTGCTTTTTCATTTAATGTAGTTATTGCATTATTATAATCATTCATTGATGCTTCCCATGCTGTTAAATTGTCTGTTCCATCTGCTCCTACTTTTACCTGTTCTATATTTTTATCTGATATTATTTGCAATCCATATGTGTCATCATTATACAATACCCTAAAAGTTACTATTCCGTTTTCTCCAACCGAACTTATTCCTGTATCGTATTTCACATAATCTCCTACCTCTGCTACACTTTTTAATAATTCATAATTTGTACCAGGAGCATCTGTGTCATTTCCTCCTGTGCTTCCTAATATATCATTTAGTGCATTCGTAAAGTTTGCTATCTCTGCTAACTCTCTTTCTTGTGCATCCATATAATTTTTTCCTGCATTTTCTGCTGTTCTAAATATTCCATTCTCACCTAGTGTTAGATTTATCGTTACTCCTGCTAGTATTAATAGCACGATTATTGTTATAATTAATGCTATTAATGTGATACCTCTGTTTTTTGCTTCTAATGCATATCTTTTTTCTAATTTCATTCTTTTGTTTTCCTCCTATTTCTTCTTGTTTTTTAGTATTTTGTACATTATTTCAATTGTTTATTCATTTTTTCTTTTAGATTTCCTATTTTATGATACAATTTTATATTTACTTATATTACTTGTCAAGTACTTTATATTTATTTTGTCTAATTCTCTTTTCAAAAATATTTATATATAATTACCTATCAATTTAATACTTATATACTGAACGTTAACCACTACTACATGTTTTTATAGGAATATACTTTATTTTTCCTATTCTTTATGCTATAATATAATTGTATTTAAATACAAGGAGTGATTTTTTATGTGGCAGTTTTGGTTAATTATTTCTGGGATATGTTTTGTACTTGAAATGGCTACTGTTGGATTTTTAGTATTTTGGTTTGCAATTGGTGCTTTATTTGCTTTAATTACAAGTTTAATCACTGACAGTATCATTATTCAAACTACAGTATTTATTATAAGTTCTACCCTTTTATTATTTTTAACTAAACCTTTTGTAAAAAAATTAACTAATAAAGATAAAATTCAGACTAATGCTTATTCAATAATTGGAAAAACTGGAATTGTAACAAAAGCAATTAATTCAAAAAAAGCAATTGGTCAAATAAAAGTTGGAAGCGAAGTTTGGAGTGCAAAATTAGAAGCTGATAATGATGATATTATTCCAGAAGGCACAGAAGTAGAAGTTATTGATTTAGACGGTGTAAAAGCTGTTGTAAAACCATCTGTCGTGGAAGTAACAAAATAATGATATTACTATTTTAAATTATATATTATTTAATAAGGAGGAAAAATTATGTTATTTTTAATTATTTTACTTGTTATTATTTTAATAATAGCATTTAAATCAATTAAGATTGTTAAACAAGCTGAGGTATATATAATTGAAAGACTTGGTAAATACCATAAAATAGCTGATGCTGGTCTTACAGTTATAGTTCCATTTATTGACCATGTAAGAAGTGTAGTAAGTCTAAAACAACAAACAATGGATATTCCACCTCAAGGAGTTATTACTAAAGATAATGTTACAATTACAATCGATACTGTTGTATTCTATAAAATTACAGATCCTGCAAAAGCAGTGTATGAAATTCAATCTTTAAAGAAAGGTATTGAATATTTAGCAATTACAACAATTCGTGATATCGTTGGTAAAATGGATTTAGATTCAACATTTAGTTCAAGAGATGCTATTAATGACCAATTAAGGGTTATCTTAGATGAAGCAACTGATCAATGGGGATGTAAAATAGACAGAGTTGAAATCAAAGACATTACTCCTCCAGCAGACATCCGTGATGCAATGGAAAAACAAATGAATGCAGAAAGAAATAAAAGAGCTTTAATTCTACAAGCTGAAGGTGAAAGACAATCTGCTATAACTATTGCTGAAGGTCAAAAAGAGGCTGCTATTTTACAAGCTGAAGCTGATAGAGAAGCTAAAATAAGAAGAGCTGCCGGTGAAGCAGAAGCAATTAAACAAGTAGCACAGGCTAAAGCAAAAGAAGTTGAAATGATTTACTCTGCAATTAAGAAGTCTGATCCTGATGATAAATTAGTTCAACTAAAATCTTTAGAAGCATTAGAAAAAGTAGCTGATGGTGAAGCAAATAAAGTATTTATTCCATTTGAAGCTACATCTATGTTAAGTAGCCTAGGTGCTGCAAAAGAAATTTTTACTGACAATGAAAAAAAGAGTAAATAAAAATGATAAAAAACAAAGCCAAGGTTTCTACACCATGGCTTTGTTTTTTGTTATATTTTCATTAATTTAAAATCTAAATAATCTCCACTTACCAAATTAAATTTTATTCCATCAACAATTCCTTCTATTGCATCTTTATGAGACCTTGAATGTAGATGGCCATACATGCATCTTTTCACATTATATTTTTTCATTACTTCTACAAATTTCAACTCTAAGTTATTTAAAATTGCTGAATTTGTAATTGGTGGATAATGCATAAATACTAAAACTTCTTTATCTGTACCAAATTTTGTAATCCCTTCTTGTAATGATAGTTCTAATCTTCCTAATTCTCTATTTAGTATTTTACCATTATTCTCTAAATCGTTTAATGTCCATCCTCTTGTTCCTGTAATTATATAATTTTCATAGCAATAGCTATTATTATATATAAAATCAATATCATTAAATTTATTTTCCTCTAAATATATTCTCATTTTTTTAAGAGTAGTCCACCAATAATCATGGTTTCCTTTTAATAATAATTTTTTTCCTGGCAATTCATTTAAATATTTAAAATCCAAATAAGCATCTTCTAAATTCATTGCCCAAGAAAAGTCTCCTGGTAAAATTACGCAATCTTCTTTATTAACTTTTTTAAGCCAATCTTCTTTTATTTTTTCTTCATGTTTTTCCCAATTTTCACCAAATATATTCATCGGTTTTGGATTTTTAAAAGATAAATGTAAGTCGGCTATTACAAAAATAGACAATTTATACCTCCTAATTTAATTTTAAATTTGCAATTGCATTTAATGTAAAATCTGATATATTACCTTCTATGTAATTATAATAGCCTGCTGAAGCTATCATTGCAGCATTGTCTGTACACAAAACCTTGTCTGGATAATATATTTCTATATTTTCTTCTAATCCTAATTCTTTAAATTTTTCTCTTATATATGTATTTGCTGATACCCCTCCTGCCAATGCTACTTTATTTGTATTTAAGTTTTTAATTGCTTTTTTAGTATTTGTAACTAGCATATCAGAAACTGTTTTTTCAAAGCTAGCACATAAGTCTGCTTTATTTATGTCCGGATTTTTATGATATAAGTTTAATATGGATGTTTTAATTCCACTGAAACTAAAATCTAAATTATCAAAATATGTATGTGGTAACTCTATGCAAGGTGTTCCTTCTTTTGCAAGTTTATCTATTTTTGGTCCACCTGGATATTCAAGTCCTATTACTCTTGCCACTTTATCAAATGCTTCTCCCACCGCATCGTCTCTAGTTTTACCTAATATTTCAAATTCTGTATAACCCTTTATATGTACTAAATGAGTGTGACCTCCAGAAATAATTAGACATAAGAATGGTGGCTCTAGTTTTTGATATGTAATATAATTTGCTGCAATATGACCTTGTATATGGTTTACACCAACAAGTGGTTTATTAATAGCATAGCTTAAAGCTTTGGCATATGCTACTCCTACCAAAAGTGCTCCTACTAGTCCTGGTCCATATGTGCAAGCTATTACGTCTATATCTTTAAATGTGATATTGGCTTGATTTAATGCTTCTTTTGTTACTGTAGAAATTGCCTCTGTATGATTTCTTGATGCTATTTCTGGAACAACTCCACCAAACTGTTTATGTATATCAATTTGTGAATTAATTACATTGGAAAGAACTTCTCTACCATTTTTTACTACTGATACAGAAGTTTCATCACAACTTGTTTCAATTCCTAATGTTATAATATCTTTTTTCATTTTTTAGTCCTTACTTTTATAATTTTTCTTATATTTTTTCTATACTACTCCAAATAGCATTCCAATTAAGTTAATTAAACCGTTAGCAATTAGTTCTATTATTGGTGAAATAATTGTTCCTGCAAGCCCTGTAATCCATAAAATAAGGAATACAATATAAAATACTCTTTCATATTTATCTAACCATGCCTTAACATTATAAGACATGAAATTTCTAAATATTTTGCTTCCATCTAACGGAGGAAGTGGAATTAGATTAAATACTCCTAGTCCAACATTAACTATTATTGTAGATTGTATCATTAATATTACTATATAACCTATTTGTGTTAATATAAATGTTGGAGCAAATTTTATTATTAAAAAATATATTACTGTAAATACTATTGCTAATATAAAATTCATAGCAGGTCCAGCAACAGAAACTATTGCTTCTCCTGCTGACATTGAAATTTTCCTATTAAAATTTCTAGGGTTTATTTGTACTGGTTTACCCCAACCCACATGTGCAAATATTAATAATACAAACCCAATAGGATCTAAATGACTAAGTGGATTTAAGTTTAGCCTTCCTTGCATTCTTGCAGTATCATCACCAAGTTTATATGCTGCAAATGCGTGTGCAAATTCATGAAATGTAATTGCTATTATAACTCCTGGTAAAGTTAATAATAAACTAAATATATAATTTTGTGACATACTAGCTATAGACATTATAACCATAATTGCTAATATAACATAGATTACTCTTTTATCAAACGAAAAATTAAACATAAATTACCTATTTCTCCTTTTTCTATTCTATAATTCCTCTGTTTTAAATGATAAATATCCTTCATATAGATAACTATTATCTATACCTTTCATAAATATTTCTCTATCGTTTACCTTATCAGTTAGACTCTTTCTTAATAATTCTTTAATTTCTGTATCTTTTATAGGACTACGCTCCATTGCTAACAAATAATCTGTTTTATCTACTTTTCCCCAGTCCACTACTAGTTTTAGCTCTTTTTTTAAAATTAAATCGAGCCAAATCCTTGTACTTCTACCGTTTCCTTCTCTAAATGGATGTGCTATATTCATTTCCACATATTTTTCTATTATTTCTTCAAAAGTTGATTGTGGCATTTTTTCAATATTTTTAATAGCTTCCTCTATATAAGTAAGAGGTGTAAACCTAAAGTTTCCTTTTGCAATATTTACTTTTCTTAAATTTCCTGCAAATTCATATATTTCTTCAAATAAATATTTATGAATTTTTTTTAGAGCATCGAATGTACCTGCTTCTAACTTGTTTAGATATCCTGTTTCAAACATCTCTTTTGCTTTCTTTTTACTAATTCTTTCTTCTTCTCTTGCAAGTTCTACTTGGTCAGTAATATTTAATTTGTTTTCTAAAATCATTTTTAACTCCTATCTATTTTGTAAAGCACCAATTGTATAATGCATTTTTAATGCTACCAGACTAAATTTATTAAAATTCATTAAACTTTAATAATCTAATCAAGTTCCTTTGATACTTGTTCTATTGTTGATATGTAACTTTGTAACTTTTCATCAAGCATTTTTTGACATTTTTTAAATACTTGAACTAATTGTTCTAGACTTCCTGTCGTTTGAGCCTTATATAAAGCTTCTTTATATTCTTTATTATACTCATCATCGATAGCAATTAGATCAATGTTATTTTCTAAACATTGTCTTAGTATGATAAATCTTCCTATTCTTCCATTTCCATCTTGAAAAGGGTGTATATGTTCAAATTTTCGATGAAAATCAGCTATATCCTCAATACTTGTTATCTTATTTTTTAATAGAATTCTAATTAATTCTTCAACTTCATATGGTTCAGCAAGCTTAATATCTACATTTCTTAGCTTATTAGGAATTTTTTTATACACCCTCACAAATCCATAATTTTCATCACTCGTGTTTTTCTTTAAAATTGAATGATATTCTCTAAGTAGCCTATCTGTTAATTTTTCATTTAAAGTCTGTATTACAAAATCAAACAATTCTAAAGAGTTAATAGTTTCTTGTACATCATTAATTGAATGTTCACCTACTACCATATTTTCCTCTAAAAGTACATTTAACTGTTCAAGATTAAATGTACTTCCTTCTAATTTATTGGAATGGTACAAAAATTCTATTTTTATATCATCATATACCGAATTTTTTATCTTGGACAATTTTTGCATAGCATTAATAGATATTTTCATATACTTTCCCCCCTTTTCATATTCTTATATTTATTATTCTCTCTTTTCAATTTATTTATATTAGTCAAAATGCAAATTGTAATTTGTCGCTTACTTTATTATTCAAAAATAGGTTCGTCATATGATACTTTTCCATCTACATTTATTCTAAATGATACTTTTAATATAGATGAATCATCGTCTGCCAATATAAATTCATATTCTCCGTTCTTCTAATTTCCCATATAATTTAGTCCAATCAAATTTTCTTCCAATTACTGAATAGTTTTCTTCTTCAGTTATACTAGGTAAATTATAGATTAATGTTTCTTCTGTGTCTTTGCTTAAAATGTTAGAAATTTTATCTTCTTCTTTCCAAATATATTCTACTCCTGTTCCGGGTAAATCCAGATGTAGAATTTTCAGTATCTTCACCTATTTTTTGTCCAATACCAGTATAATTTTCATTTTTTACTTTCTTGTTGATTGTATAGCTATGTGCATAATTATATGGTAACTCGTTCGTATCCGTTATAGTTAAGGTTATTCCACTATTTGTGAATTCATTTATTATAACATTTACTTTATCTTTGGAGTTGTAACAAAATCTTATTATATTATCTGGTATGTTCACATCACTTTTTTCTTTTATAACTTCAATTTTGCTAATACCTCCTAATTGTGCAGGATAACTTGTCATTATCTCTCCATTAAAATATACTATTATTTCTTGTTCCTTTTTAAATTGGATATCTTTAGCATTTTCAAGTCCTATACTATATAATTCATTTCCATTTTCTATTCCCATTGCTAACAAATTGTTTTCATTGACCTTTACAACAATTGCTTTTATCGTTGCTTCCGCTCTAGGTACATAGTTAAGAGAAATAAAAATATAGTAACCTAGTAAGATAAACAATACAAGTAATACTACTATTATTAATGTCATCAAAGATTTTCTTTTCATACATACCACCGTTTTTCCTTTCATTAAATCACTTCCACAAATTACTATTTATATAATATAAATAATGTAAAATTTTTCAAATGTTCTAATTCAAAGGTTTCATTGTTGGAAATAATAATACATCTCTTATTGAAGCTGCATCTGTTAATAACATTATAAATCTATCTATGCCAATGCCTAGTCCTCCTGTTGGTGGTAACCCTATTTCTAATGCTTGAATATAATCTTCATCCATCATCCCTGCTTCTTCATCTCCTGCTGCCCTTGCTTCTACTTGTTTTTTAAATCTTTCATATTGATCTATTGGATCATTTAATTCTGAAAAAGCGTTTCCATATTCTCTTCCACCAATAAATACTTCAAATCTTTGAGTTAATCTCTTATCATTTGGACATTTTTTTGCAAGTGGTGAAATTTCAACTGGATAATCATATACAAATGTAGGCTGAATTAATGTTTCTTCAACATATTCATCAAAAAATAAACTGATTACATCTCCTCTTGTTTCTTTTGTTTTATCAGGTATTACTATATTTTTTTCTTTTGCTAATTCTACTGCTTCCTCATCTGTTTTTATTTGATTAAAATCTATTCCTGTAACTTCTTTTATTGCATCAATCATTGTAATCCTTTTCCACCCTGGTGTTAAATCTATATTTTGTCCTTGATAAGTAATTTTGGTTGTTCCTAATACTTCTTGTGCTGTTTTAGAAAAAATTTCTTCTGTAATATCCATCATGTCATTATAGTCTTGGTATGAAGCATATAATTCAAGCATAGTAAATTCAGGGTTATGCCTTATATCCATTCCTTCATTTCTGAATACTCTTCCTAATTCATATACTTTATCAAATCCACCTACAATTAGTCTTTTTAAATTTAACTCAAGTGCAATCCTTAAGTACATGTTAATATCTAATGAATTATGATGTGTAATAAAAGGTCTTGCAGTCGCTCCTCCTGATATTGTATTTAATATTGGAGTTTCTACTTCTAAATATCCTTTTTCATCTAGTATTTTTCTTACATTACTTATTATTTTGCTTCTTATTTCAAATACTCTTTTTACTTCTGGATTAACAATCAAATCAGTATATCTTTGTCTGTATCTTAAATCTGGATCTTTTAATCCATGGAATTTTTCTGGAAGTGGTCTTAAAGATTTTGAAAGTAATGTTACTTCTTTTGCATGAATAGATATTTCTTCTGTTCTTGTTTTAAATACAAAACCTGATATTCCTATAATATCTCCTATATCCCACGTTTTAAATGCTTTATAACTTTCTTCTCCTAAATCATTAATACTTACATAACTTTGAATTTTTTCATCACAATCTTGTATTGTACAAAATGATGCTTTTCCCATTATTCTTTTTGCTATAATTCTACCAGCAACTGTTACATCTTTTTGCTCAAATTTTTCATATTCGGCTTTAATTTCTCCAGCAGTATTTGTTCTATTGAATTTTGTTATTTCATATGGATCTTTTCCTTCTTTTTGTAATTCTGATAATTTTTCTCTTCTTACTTGCATTAAATGATTAATATCTAATTCTTCTAAATTTTCATTATTTTTTTCCATTAGTCAATTCTCCTTATATATTTATTTTATTCATTTATTATATAGTAAATTCTTGAAAATGTAAACCTAATTTTTGTAAATAATAGATGAATATTTATTAAGGGAGAGCATAATTGCTCTCCCTAATCCCATACACGGTAAAATACATGATCTCCATATTCAAACGACAACGTTATGTTCTCCCTTTCTGCTTTTCTATTTTTAGAAATAGCATCCGGATTATAAAAGAAACGTGCACCACCAACATAATATTGTTCATCACTACATCCTTGTTGGTCAGCAGCTGCCTTTAAAAGCTCCTCCGTGAAGTCTTTACTACACGCAGTTTCAACAGCTTGCTTTATTTCGTCTGTTATCATGTCAGCACTAACAATTTCTTCAACATACTTGCCGTCTGCATTGGTATACATTAAATATACGTTACCGTTTTTGACAGATGAATATCTGCCTTTCATTGTGAATTCTTCCATTAGACTTATGCCTAATTCTTTGGCATTGTTAATAGAACAATTCAATACTAACACTTTTCCCATAAAGTCTTGGTTACCTGCTTCTCCTATTACTATTTTGCAAGCAAATTCAAATTCTTCCTCGCTCATAATACAATAGGGATTAGTGTTTTGTGTGTTTTCTGGTGCCACCATTTCTGTTTGCAATTCTTGATTATTGCTCTCTTCTGCTCTTACAACCATTGTGTTAAGCAAACAGTTGAATAGTAGCACCATAAGTATTAATGCTTGTGTTTTCCGCATAGCTCCTCCTGTTTTTTAGAGAATAAAAAAATATTCTCTTTTGTAATACTTAAACTTGTTACATAATTATTTTAATATTTTTTCAGTATTATGTCAAGTTTATTGTATGTTTTTTCCATTTTACTTCTATTTGTTTCTCAATTCTTTTGCATGCTGTATTGCAATTTCAGTTACGTTTCCACTTGCAATTCTTGCAAGTTCTTTTATAGTATCTTCTTCTGATAATAACTCTATTTTAGTTTTTGTTTGATTTTCATTTATTACTTTACTTATATAATAATTATAATCTCCTTTAGCTGCAATTGGTGCTAAATGTGTTACTGCTAGTACTTGATGTTTTTTTGCTATTCTTTTCATCTTTTCTGCAACACTATTTGCTGCAATTCCACTTATTCCTGTATCTATTTCATCAAATACTAATACAGGAACTTTATCTATATCTGCAAGTACATTTTTTATAGCAAGCATGATTCTAGACATTTCTCCTCCAGATGCAATTTTTATTAGAGGTTTTGCTTCTTCTCCAATATTTGTTCTAATAAAAAATTCTACCTTATCTAAACCATTTTCATTGAAATTCATTTCATTGTATTGTATTTTTATTTCAAATTTTGCATTTTTCATTTCTAAATCTTTTAATTCATTATTTATTTGTTGCTCAAGAATTTTAGATTTTTCACTTCTAATTTTATTCATATTAGAACATATTTTAGTCATTTCTTCTTCAATTATTTTTTGTTCATTTTTTAGTTTTAAAATGTAGCTGTCTAAATTTTCTATTTTCTCTATTTCTTCTTTTATTTCTTCATTATATGATAGTATTTCTTCTATATTGTTTCCATATTTTCTTTTTAAAGAGAATACTAAATCCAGTCTTTGTTCAATTTCTTGTCTTTCTTCTTCATTAAATTCTACTTCATCTTTAAGTGTTGTTATATCTCTTGATAATTCTTGCAAATCATAATAAATACTTTTTAAATCGTTTAGTTTTTTTTGATATTTTTCATCTATATTTTCTATTTTTTCAAGAGATTTAATTGAACTTGAAATAGCATCAATAGCATTTTCTCCAATTTGTATATCTGCTTGACTTAGGTTTTCTGATATTTTTTCTGAATTTAAAATTTTACCTCTAATTAATTCTAATTCATTATCTTCTCCAATTTTCAAATTTGCCGTTTCTATCTCGTTTACTTGATATTTTAATAAATCTAACTTTCTTTGCTTTTCTTTGTCATCTCCGTAATTATTCTTTAATTCATTTTTTATATTATTGTATTTAGTATACATTTCTAGATACTTTTCTTTAAGTTCTAATAGTTTATCTCCTGCAAAATTGTCCAAATAGTCTATATGTGAATTTGCTTCTAGTATTGTTTGGTTATCTAATTGTCCATGTATATCTATTATGTTTTTCATAAAATTTCTTAATTCATTTACTGTAACTAACCTTCCGTTTATTTTGCATAGATTTCTACCATTTGAATATATTTCTCTTGATACAATAATATTACCATCACTGGCATTTTCATTTTCAGGTAAATATAAACACATTTCTACAAAGGAATGATTTTCCCCTTTTCTTATCATTTCTTTTGAAAATCTTCCTCCTGCAATAATAGACAGTGAATCTATTATTAATGTTTTACCAGCTCCTGTTTCGCCAGTTAGAACATTAAAACCAGTATTAAAATTTATATTTATATCATCAATAATTCCAATATTCTTTATATGTAAATTTGATATCATATTTTTCTCTCCTTATTTTAATTCTTTATGGGATTTTTCTACTGTATTTCTTATTTGTTCTCTTATACTGAATAAATCTATTTTTGGATTATTTTCCTTTGTCATACATACAATATATTCTATATTTCCTGCTGGTCCTTTTATTGGTGAATAATCTAAATTAATTATTTTGAATCCTAAACTACTTGAATATAATATTACTTTTTCTATAACTTTTTGATGTATCTTTTTATCTTTTACAACTCCATTCTTATTAATATATTCTTTTCCAGCTTCAAACTGTGGTTTTATTAATACTACTATTTGTCCATCTTCTTTTAATAGTTTATATGCTTTATCTAAAATGTTGGTTAATGAAATAAATGAAACATCTATTGAAATAAAATCTACTTTTTCAAATTGGTTTATGTCAATATTTTTTATATTTGTTCCTTCTAAATTTATTACTCTTTCATCGTTTTTTAGCGTTTCATCTAATTGTTCATGTCCTACATCTATAGCATATACTTTTTTTGCTCCTTTTTGCAACATACAATCAGTAAATCCACCTGTCGATGCTCCAATATCTATACATATTCTATTGTTTAAATTTAGTTTGAATACTTCTACTGCTTTTTGTAGCTTTAAACCTCCTCTACTAACAAATTGTAAAGTTTGACCTCTTACTTCTATTTTGCAGTTTTCATCATATATTTTACTTGGCTTTTCTACTAATTTATCATCAACATATATACATTTATTTTCAATTGCATATTTAGCTTTTTGCCTGGTAGAGAAATATCCTTTTTTTACTAATATGCTATCTATTCTATCCTTCATAATTCCTCCAAAAGTTTTGCGAATTTTTGTTTGTATTTATTATATATTATTTTTGTATTTTGTCAAGTATATTTATAATATTTTATATTGTAATTTTTAAAATACTCTTGAATTTTATGTCAATACACTGTATAATGTTAATTATCAACAATATGGAGGTATTATAGTATGGAAAACCAAACAGCAACAAGTCTCAAAGTTTTGTCTTTTGAGGAGTTTCGCAACCGGATTCTTGTAGAAAAAGGAAATGAATACTGGTCTCCTGATAGCATAAAGGAGGCATATGATTTTTATCTCAAGAATCCTGAAAATTATTTCAAGTTCTAAATGGTTTTACCGCCCATTGCAATCTAGAATGCAATGGGCGGTTTTTTATATTTTTATATAATTATTTTGGTGACCCGTACGGGAATCGAACCCATGATTCAGCCTTGAGAGGGCTGCGTCTTAACCGCTTGACCAACGGGCCATAAAAGTGTGCTATCTATTTATAACACATTTTTAGTAATTTCGTCAATTATTTTTTAATATTTTTAAATATTTTGCTATTTTCGTAAATTTTAAAATGCCTTTTATTTTATACTTCACTATTATCTATACATTTTTTTAATATTTCATCTAATCTTTCATATTTTTTGGTTAAATATAAGTATCCTATTAATCCTTCAAATGCTGTTGAATACATATATTGTGTTACATTTGCATTTTTAGGTAAATGGTGATTTTTTGTATTTCTTGCTCTTCTTACTATTTCTTTTTCTTCTTCAGTCAAGTCATCCATCATATTTTCTAAAATTTTGGCTTGTGCTTCTGCTTTTACATATTTTATTGATGATATATGTAAATTATGGGGATTTAAATTTGTTGTATTAACCAAATAGTTTCTAATGTATAATTCATATACAGCATCTCCAATATATGCCCACACAAGTGGTGACATTAAATTTATTTCTTTTTCATCTTTTTTTATACTATTCTTTAATAAGTTTTCCAATTTTTCCTCCTATTTCACTTTTTCTAACGATATTTTTCCTATTTTTCCAGTTCTAAAATCATCTAATATAATATTGGAAATTTTTTCTTCGTCTATATTTCCTCCTGAAACAATAGCACCTCTTTTTTTTCCAATTAAATATATAATATCCATAATATTTTCATTTATATTTTTATTTTGATTCATTAATTCTTGTATTTCTTCGTTTGATATCTTATATCTTTGTGTTACATTTTGTTCATAATTTTTTAATAGGAATTTTATTAAATAAAATGCTACTTCTGTTTTTGGTAATACTTCATCTTTTATTGTTCCAATATATGATAAGTTTAAAGCAATTTCTTGATTTTCAAATTTAGGCCATAATACTCCTGGTGTATCTAACAGTTCTATATTATTTTTTAAACGTATCCATTGTTTTTGTTTAGTAACGCCTGGCTTATTTCCAACTCCTGCAGAAGTTTTTTTAGATATCCTATTAATTAATGAAGATTTTCCAACGTTAGGTATTCCCAAAATCATAACCCTAATTGGTTTTCCAATTCTTCCTTTTAATGCCTCTTTTTCTAAATCTGATTTTGCAATAATTTCAATTTGTTTTACTACATTTTCTATTCCAAAACCTGTATTAGCATCTGTTAAAACTGCTTTTATCCCTTTTTTTTCAAAATATGCAATCCATTTTTTGTTTTCTTTTTCATCAGATAAATCACATTTGTTTAGTATAATAATCCTTTTTTTATTTCCAATAATTCCTTCTATATCTGGATTTTGACTAGAAATTGGTATACGGGCATCTAATAATTCAATTACTACATCAATTAGTTTTAAATCTTCTATTATCTGTCTTTTGGTTTTAGCCATATGTCCCGGGTACCAGTTTATGTTGCCCCCTATCTCAGTCATATGGCTATTTTTTTGTTCATTATTCATTACTTTCACTTCCTTACTATTTATAAGTTATTTAATTTAGTAGAAATTTCTTCTCTACGTTTTTCTTTGTCCTGTTCTTCTAGTCTATTAATTAAAATTTCCTCAATTTCATCTTTCAAAATTGGGAATATATTGAAACATTCTTCTTCAGTTAGATTATAAATTCCATCACTTATTTTTGTATAAATTTTATTAAATCCTTGCTCTTGCATAATTGGTGGCAAATATCTTTTTATCTCATCAATTTTTTCTTTTCTCTTTCAAGTTCTTTCAAACTTTTTCTAGGTGTAGGCATTTTTTCAGGCATTGTTCCTCCAATGTCTGCAATTGCTTTTCTAACTTTCTTTCCTACTTCATAATGTACATCTTTCGCTTCTTTTTCCCCTTGTACATTATCTTTTAAAAGTTTTTGCTTAGTTTGATTTATTCTAAATAAATTAGCAACTAATTCATCTTCATTCATATTATCTAAAATATCTTCTCTATAACGTAATTTCTTTCTTTTGAAAATATCATCTGCAGTTTCTCCATTATATAACCCTTTATATCCTGCATTGTGGAATTCTGCCATATTTTTCACACCAGCATCTGATGCAACTTTTTGTAATGTGTAATTACCTTGCTTTGTTAATTTTCTTTGATAAAATCTTTTTTCGTCATCTGATAGACTATCATATTCTTGTTCTGTTATTTCTTGCTTTCTCGTTTGAATGGCAAAATATGTTTGTCCAAGAGCAACAGATTCTTTACTTGGATCGGCATTTTGAACTATTAAATAGCAAATATATCTTGATAATTTATAATCTTTAATAATTTCTTCTTTTCCTTTACCAGTTTTGATTGGCTTGTTGACTTCAACAACCCAATCATCTTCATTTGAAACACTATTTTTAGCAGATAAAATTGCTTTATCTATTACCTTTTTAAAATTTCTCCAGTCTTTATATTCTAAAACTTTTTGTAATTCACGTGCAAACCAATATTCATTTCCATATTCATCAATATATTTTATACTTTCAAAAATTTTGTTGGTATATTTTTCATCGATTTTCTTCACTGTTACCTCCTTATTTTTCATGAATTTTCATAAAATATGTAATAACTCAATTTGCTCAATCGCTTATATAGCAACGGTTTTAATGGAGTTGTCTATAAATCCCACTATCCCAGTTGATATTTGTAGAATTTTGTTTATTAATATTGTTCATTTTTTTGCACCTTCTTCATTATCTTTTCTGATTTGGATTATATATTAATTCCCAAGTTCCTAAAAATTCCAAAGTAATTCTATTTCTTAACCAATTAATATTTGTCATATCTTGTGGATTAACATTATCCATTTGTTTCACTTACATTCTTTACAATAATACTTTTTTAATAATTTCTATATTCATTTTTATCTGCTCTTTCATCTAATTTCCTATCAAATTGGTCATTTTTATAAAACCAGTCTGTTTTCTTATCTACTGGATTTGCTGTTCTACTTTTATCTATTAATAAATTAAATAGTACTGCTATAGGAATTGCAATTCCTATAAAAGAAACCATTGCTCTAGAATAATCTGTTAAGGTTGTAGCTCCATTCATTATTCCCATAACAATATTGTATAAATCTACTCCAAAGTATGCACCATATGCAATCACATATATTATTGCACCTGTTAATTTTCTTTTTCCAACTAATCCTATGCATACCATAGTAATAAACAATAATATTATTTCCATATTCATATTCATTGGCACAAAACCAATATCAATTCCCATTGATGTAGTAAATGCTACTATAATTCTAAAAATCCAAAACATTACCATAAAAATTAATAATAAATAGCTTACCATACTTCTCATTTGTAATCCTCCTAATTATAAATATTTTAATTATAAATATATTTTGATTTTAACATATTTCTATTTTTTTAGCAAGATAGCCTTCATATTCTTCTAATATGTCTTCTACTGATGTAACACATTTGGCTCCTTGTTTTATGAGTTCATTTGTTCCAATAGAGTTTTCACTTGTAATGTTTCCTGGTATTACATATATATCTTTTCCTTGTTCTAAAGCAAAATCTACAGTTATAAGTGTTCCACTTTTTTTCTTTGCTTCTACTACAACTATTCCATTACTTAATCCACTTATAATTCTATTTCTAGCAGGAAAATTTATTTTATCTGGTTTTGTCCCTATAATATATTCTGATAAAACTGCACCACCATTATTTACAATTTCATTGTATAATCTCATATTTTCTTTTGGATATATTCTATCTAGTCCGCTTCCCAATACAGCTAATGTTTTTCCTTTAGCATTTAAACAGCCTATATGCGCATAACTATCTATTCCTTTTGCCATTCCACTTATAACTATAATTCCTTCTTTAGCTAATTCATATGAAATTTTTTGTGCTACATTTATTCCATATTGGCTACATTTTCTACACCCGACAATACCTATTGATATATTACTTAATATCTCAGTATTTCCTTTTATAAATAATACTATTGGTGGATCATATATATTTTTTAACTTGTTTGGATATTCTTTATCATATATTGTTATTACTTTAATTTTATATTTTTCCATGTATTCAATATATTTTTCTAGATTTTCTCTGTATCTATTGTTTAAAATTTCACTTGCTATTTTTTCTCCAAAACCTTCTATATTTAAAATATCTTCATATGATAGATTCCAGATTTGTTCTGGTGTTTCAAACAATTCTAATAACTTATTTTTTCTACGATTTCCAAGTTCTTCTATTCTAGATAGCCATATCCAATACTTTTTATCTTCCATAACTTCCTCCAACTTTACTAGATAAATTCTACAATAATATATTTTTGTACAAAAAAAAGGAAAGCATAACCGCTTCCCTCGATTTTCATTTTATTCCCATATTATCATGACTCCCCCATTATCATGATATATTTATTATATGATATATTTATTTTAATCTACTTTTGGCTGACTTTACTACATTAGCCATAAGCATTGCAACTGTCATTGGTCCTACTCCTCCCGGAACGGGTGTTATATATGATGCTTTTTTACAAACATCTTCAAAATCAACATCTCCTACAATTTTTCCTTCTTCATTTCTATTAATACCAACATCAATAACTACTGCTCCTTCTCTTACCATGTCTGCTTTTATGAAGTTTGGTTTCCCTAATGCTGCTATTAATATGTCTGCATTTTTAGTGGTTTGTTCAATATTTTTAGTTTTAGAATGGCAAACAGTAACTGTAGCATTTTTGTTTAATAAACATTGCATTAATGGTTTTCCTACAATGTTACTTCTTCCTACTATTACTGCATGTGCCCCTTCTAAAGGAATATTATATTCTTCTAACATCTTTATTATTCCATATGGTGTGCAAGATATAAAACAATCTTGGTTTAGGCTAAGTTTTCCTACATTAATTGGATTAAATCCATCAACATCTTTCTCAGTGGCAATTTCCTTAAATGCTTCATTTATATCTAAATTTTTAGGTAATGGACTTTGTAAAAGAATTCCATGTATATTTTTATCTACATTTAATATATGAATTAAATTTAATAGCTCGTCCATAGTTGTATCTTCTTCTAATAAATACTCTTTATATTCAACTCCAATTTCTTCACATGCTTTTGATTTAGTTCTTACATATATTTTTGAGGCTTTATCATCTCCTACCATAATAACTGCTAATGCTGGTTTAATGCCTTTTTCCTTTAATTCATCTACTTCTTTTTTTAAGTTTTTGCGAATATTTTTTGCTAGTGTTTTTCCATCAATTAATTCCATTTTTTTCTCCTTATTTTTTGTTTTTTTCTATTGTATATTAAATATAATTTTTTTTCAACCATTTTTTTATATTCTTATGTAGTGATGTGTCTAAAGACACATCATGCTTAAAAAAGCTATTAACAATATTTTTTATTACATATAAGCATAATAATTCTTATTAAAATTAGTATACCTAATAATACTGCTACTGCAATAAATCCACTTAATCCTAATAATACAAGAATTCCAGTAAGTGCTCCAATGATTAATCCTATTACAAATGCAAATAAAACTAATAATATTGTTAAAATTAAATCAACACAACATTTTTTTCTTGAGCAGTCGTTTTTTTGACATTCGCATTTCATTTCTATCATATGTTCCACCTCCTTATAGCACAATTTTAGTGCTATAATATATAATATTCATGTTTTGTAAATAAGTTTACATCTTTCGATTTTATTCTCCTTTTTCTTTCCTTATATTTAATAAAGTATTTACTTTCATCTCTCCTGCTCTTGTAATTTTTTCATAACCAAATTTCTTTTTTAACTCGTCCATTGCTTTGTCTAATTTTTCTTGTTTTTGATTATCTTGGTTATTAAATAAAGACATTTGTATTTCATCTTCTTTATATAATTTATCAACTCTTACTCCTATTAATCTAACTGCTCTATTTTTATGTAATTCTTCTAATAGTTGTTTTGCTATATAATATATTTCTTTTGTTACATTTGTTGGTGTTTCTATTTTCTTTTGGTGTGAATAAGTTTTAAAATCTTTTGTTTTTATTTGAACATTTATTACACTAGCATAAAGCTTGTATTTTCTTAATCTAAACCCTACTTGTTCAGATAAAGCTAGTAATATTTCATTGAGTTTATGTATATTATAAATGTCTTTTGGAAGTGTAATAGAATTTCCTATACATTTAGGCTCTTCCTTAGTATATACTACTTCACTTTCATCAATTCCATTAGCATATTCCCACATTATCTTACCATGTTTACCAAATTTTTTTATTAGCATGTTTTTATCCATTTTTGCAATATCACCTATTGTCTTAATTCCTAATTGCTGTAATTTAGGAATGCTTCCTCTCCCTACCATGAATAATTCTGATGCAGGTAATGTCCACATTTTATTTGCTATTTCATTTTTAAATAATGTGTGTACTTTATCTGGTTTTTCAAAATCTGATGCCATTTTTGCAAGTAATTTGTTAGTTGATACACCTATATTTACTGTAAATCCTAATTCTTCTTTTACTCTTCTATTAATTTCATAAGCTTTATCTATTAATTTTTCATTTTTTCTTAAAAATAATGTTAAATCCATAAAACATTCATCTATTGAAAAACGTTCTATTCTATCTGTATATTCTAATAATAATTGATATAATTTTTCAGAATATTTTCTGTAATTTTCATAGTTTCCTTGAAAAACTTGTATATAAGGACATTTTTTTCTGGCTTGATAAATTGGCTCACCTGTTCTTATTCCAAATTGCTTTGCTTTCATACTTTTTGCAAGTACTACGCCATGCCTACTGCTTTCATCTCCACCAATAACAGCAGGTATTGTTCTTATATCTATAGTTTCTCCATTGTTTAATTTTTCTATTGCTGTCCAAGATAAAAATGCATTATTGACATCTACATGTAATATTTGTCTTTCCATTTTATCACCACCTACATAATAAAACATTTGTTTTTACTTGTCAATATTTTTTTATTTTTTTTATATTTTTTGTATCATTTATTAGAATTAGTGTTATACTTTTTTGTATATAATTTAAAATGAAAGGAGAAATAATCTTAATTTACAAAAGATTATAAGTATTGAAAATGAGTATTGAATTGAAAAAAGATGATATTGATATTGTAAGTAAGTATGGAAAAGAATGTTCCTTAGAAAGAAATGAATTTTTAAAACAGGCAGAATTTGATGAGAACGGTTTAAGTTCTGATACAGCTATTAAGCTTTTAAACACTTATGGTTTAAACGAATTAAAACAAGCCAAAGAAAAGAAATGGTATAACTATTTTTTTGAAAGTTTATTTAGTCCTTTTAATATAATTTTACTTTGTATAATGTTTGTTTTATTTTATACAGATGTAATTCTTTCTTCTCCTCCAAACTTCGCTAATATTATCGTTATTGTTTTATTAGTAGGTGCATCTACTTTGCTAGAGTTTTTTGAAGAATACCGCTCAAACAAAGCTGCTGCAAAATTAAGAAATTTAGTTGCCACAACTACTACAGTATTAAGAGATAATAAAAAAATTAAAATTCCTATAAAAGAAGTTGTTTTAGGTGATGTTTGTATTCTTTCTGCTGGAGATATGATTCCTGCTGATTTAAGAATTATTGAATCTAAAGATTTGTATGTTGGACAATCTTCGCTTACAGGTGAATCTGATGCTGTAAAAAAACTAACAAATACAGAACTAAAATCAATGGAAGAAATTGAAAGTATTACAGATTTAGATACAATTTGTTTTATGGGTACAAATGTTATAAGTGGTAGTGCAAAAGGTATTGTAATTAAAACTGCTAATGACACATATTTTGGTAAAGTTGCTAAAAGTATTTCCACTGGAAAGCCTAAAACAGCTTTTCAAAAGGGATTAGAAAATATTAGCAAATTGTTAATTAGATTTATGATTATTATGATTCCAATTGTATTTTTTGTTAATGTTTGGAAACATGATATTTTATTAGCTTTTACTTTTTCTGTAGCTATTGCAATAGGTATTACTCCTTTGTTATTGCCAGTTATATTGTCCTCTACATTAGCCAAAGGTGCAATAAGAATGTCTAAGAAAAAAACTATTGTAAAAAAACTAGATTCTATCCAAAGTTTTGGCTCTATGAATATTTTATGTACTGACAAGACTGGTACTCTTACAGAAGATAAAATTGTATTAGAAAAGTATTTAGATATTAACGGAAATGAAGATTTTGTTGTACTAAAACATGCTTTTTTAAATGCTTATTTCCAGACAGGTTTAAAAGGAAATATTGATGAAGCTATTATTAAAAGAGCTTTAGAAAAAGATTTGGGAAATATAATAGAACAATATAAAAAAGTTGATGAAATTCCATTTGATTTCACAAGAAGACGACTTTCTGTAGTTGTTTCTGATGGTGAAAAAACACAACTTATTACAAAGGGTGCTGTTGAAGAAATTTTAAGCATTTGTACAATGGTATATTATAATAAGGAGACCTTTCCTATTACTTCTGAAATAAAAGAAAACATTCGAAATATTGCAAAAGACTTAAATAAAGATGGTTTAAGAGTTATTGCAGTTTGTCAAAAAAATGATACAAAAGGTATTACCAACTTTAGTATTAAAGATGAAAGTAAAATGGTACTTATGGGATTTATTGGTTTTTTAGATCCCCCTAAAGAGAGTGCAAAAGAGGCAATAAATAGGTTAAATAAAAAAGGAGTACGTGTCATTGTTTTAACCGGAGATAATGCAGAAGTTACTAAGTGTATTTGTGATAAAGTAAATATTAAATCTTCTAAAATTATATTAGGTAGTCAATTAGATAAATTAGCAGATTCTGCTGTTTTACGCTTACTAAAAAATACAAACATTTTTGCAAAACTTTCTCCTATACAAAAAGCAAGAATTATTCGCTTATTAAAAGATGCTGGTAATGTTGTTGGATACATGGGTGATGGAATTAATGATAGTCCTTCACTTACAAATGCAGATGTTGGTATTTCTGTTGATACTGCAGTTGATATTGCTAAAGAAACCTCAGATGTAATTTTACTTGAAAAAGACTTGAATGTACTATTAGATGGTGCAATTGAAGGAAGACGTACTTTTGCTAATCTTTTAAAGTATATTAAAATGGCTGTTAGCTTTAATTTTGGAGAAGTTCTTTCAGTTTTAATTGCAAGTATATTTTTACCGTTTTTACCTATAACTCCTATACAACTTTTAGTACAAAGTCTTCTTTATGATTTAGGACAAATGTCATTACCTTTTGATAATGTAGATAGTGAATACTTAGCTAAACCAAGAAAATGGGATTTAAAAAGTTTACTACACTTTATGCTATTTATGGGGCCAACAAGTTCTATATTTGATTTAATGGTTTTTGCTAGCTTATGGTTTGGATTTAATTTACGTGCTGAAGATGCTGCTTTATTCCAAACAATATGGTTTTCATATGGTATAGTATCTAATCTTATAGGACTTCATATTATAAGAACTTCAAAAACTCCATTTATTAAAAGTAATGCTGCAAAACCAGTATATGCTACTTCTATTTTGCTAAGTATTATAGCTTTAATAGTACCTTTTACTATTTTAGGAAGTTGGATTGGTCTTGTGCCATTTAGCCTTAACTATTTATCTGTTATTATAGGGTTTCCTATTATATATTGTATTATTGCTAGTTTTGTTAAAAAATTATATATTAAAAAATATGGTGAATGGATTTAATTTTTTAGATTTACCAAAAGGAATTTGAAGAAAGTTTTAGAATAATGAAAAGTGAATTTAAAGCTAGACCAGTATATTTAAGTAGAGATGATAGAATTACAGCACATTTCACAACATGTTTTCTATCATTAGTAATTCTTAGTTATTTAGAAAAAATTTTAGTTCAACAATATTATAAGCATGACAAAATCAAAAATACAAATTACTATTTGACCATATAATATCACAAAGAGTAAAATTATTTTACAATCTGGTTATTTAAAATATATTTTATTAAAAAGAGGAAGTAATTATTTTGCAATCACTCCCTCTTTTTATTGTATTGAAAATAGATTAGATTTTTAATTTGACATATACTTATCTAAGTACTCTTGTACCGCTTCCATATACTCTATATACTCTTTATCATCATTTTGTAATCCGTGTCCTGAATGTTCCATAACAAAATATTTATGGTCTACATTATTATTTGTAAGTGCTTTATCTAGTCTCATAGAACCTTCATAAGGTTGAAATATATCGTGCTTACCATAAGCCATAACTGTCGGAACTGTATTCTCATTTACCCAATACAATGCAGAAACATCTTTTACTAATGCATCATATTCAGGAGTTCCAAACATATCAGATGTTATTTTTTGTCCTGTCATTACACTAAATAAATTTGCAGCTGCCTCATAATCCTTATCTAATCCATAACTTTTCCAATCTTCTGGGTAGAAACTAGAAGGTCCAACTGCTTGAAAAACCATTTTAACTGGTACAGGAGATTCATTAGCATCTCTATAACCATATATCATTGCAAGACATCCACCAGCAGAGCCTCCTGCAACTGCCATCCTATCTACATTATATCCTAATTCTTTGGCTTTATTCACAACATAAGGCATTGCTTCTTTTACTTCCATAGACTGTGTATAAATATTGCTATCTAAATTTTGCTCACCAAACAAAGTATAGTTTATTCCAGCTGTAACATAACCTTTTGAGCAATAATATTCAAGTATCGCTTTATCATCTGATTTGTCTCCTGATGTAAATCCTCCAGCATGAAAATAAACTATTAGCCCGTAACTTTCTTTTGAATTATCTGCTGGTACATATAAATCAAATTTATTCGAAGTTTTTTCTCCATAAGCAATATCCGTGTAAATTGTTCCAATACTTTCATTCCATTCTACCTTATATTTTCCATTTGTTGGATCATGAGTTATTTTGCTTACAACCCCTACTCCAAAAGAGATTATAAAAACTAAAATACATAAAAATATAAACATTCCTCTTTTATTTCCTTTCTTTTCTTCTCTCATAGTAAATTACCTCCAAACATTGTTCCTCCAAGCATTAAATTTATAACTGCTCTAACTGCTAATCTTCCTAAAATAAATCCTAGCAAAACTATAATTCCTAAAATTATAATTCTTTTATTAGTAAACATTTCTATTCCCCCTTATTGACAAATTTTAAGATTCATATTAAAATTACCTTATGCAACAAGTGTAGCATATATTAAAAAACTATTCAATAGGTTTTAAGCCAAATGCAACAAAAGGAGGTTGTTTGTAGCATGAGCCATTACGAAATGAAAGCCAAGGACTATATAATGGAAGGTTTATTGCAACTAATGAAAAAGAAAAATTATGATGATATTACAATAACTGATATAACCGAGAGTGCAGGAGTAAATAGAGTTACTTTTTATCGTAATTTCACTGCAAAAGATGATGTTATAAAGGATTGTTTGAAAATTTGTGATGACAACTTTAACAAAGTTAAAAATTCCAATGATAATGGTCTTTATCAAATGTTACAATATTTTGAAATTAACAAAAAAATAATTAGTCTATTATATAAATCTAATTGTTCGCACTTACTTACAGAACATATATTGCATACTTGGAATTACAATAAATCTGATTCTAATATAGTTGCTTATACAAAATCTGCTTGGGCTTATTTTATGTTTGGTTGGGCTAATGAGTGGTATTTAAGAGGTATGAAAGAAACACCAGAACAAATGGTAGAAATTTTTGAGAATATGCAAACACAAAACAAGAATAACTAGCTTTTAACGTTAGCTATTCTTGCTTTTATTACAATATAAAATTACTATAAATCTCTAAACAACAAAATCTTAATTTATCTTTCTACTTCTTTTTTATGGTTTAAGTGTATTCCAATATGTCCTATCCCTAATATTACTGTTGAAATAATTAAAAATATATTTTTTCCATATATGCCTAGTAATAAAAATGCTAATACTGGTAATGTTGCTCCTGCTACTGGAACACCTAAAAAACTACTAAAAAAATCAATCCTATATATGAAAACCCAAAGTTAAAATTCATTACTTTATCCTACTTTCTTACATGTAATTTGGTGTTACTTTTTAAATATTAGAATTGCTTTTGCTGTTCCTGTAATTGACATAGTAATTAACTCATAACCTTCCTGTAACATTTCATTTGCTTTTTCTTCTATTTTTTGTGCCATATCATCTGCTTTAGGCGAATATTCTATAACAACTGTTTTATACATCTTTCCACCTCCAAACTTATTCCAAATTACTAAATTGTAATTTATAGTTATTTAATATTCTTTTTCCACTTTCTAATTTTACCTCTAAAGTTTTTAAAATTAGCAATAGTGTTTAAATGAATTAATCTACATACACTAAACTCTTTACCATTCGTTTTAGCCCAATTCCTTTTTCCTTCTTCAAATAGTTCTTCATCAGATAAATTGTTTATTAAATCTATTATTCTTTTCACACTTTGATTAAAGATATTTATTAATTCATTTAAGGAATAATTATTGTACTTATCATAAAAACTTTGATATAACCACCCTAAATCATTCCACTTCCATTCTGTTGCAAGTGATGTTTTTTGTATTCCTTTTTGTTCTTCCTCTTCCCAAGCAAAAACTAAATCCATCCA
The DNA here is from genome assembly GCA_944390975.1 of uncultured Clostridia bacterium. Classification (GTDB taxonomy): domain Bacteria; phylum Bacillota; class Clostridia; order TANB77; family CAG-508; genus RGIG8482. The sequence continues at coordinate 93,721 of CALXRX010000002.1, forward strand.
ACCTATACAAAATGTTAACATTTGAAAAGGACTATATTCTATTTCTTCATCAATTTTCTCCATAGATGTTTCTTCTATATCATAGTATTCTTTTATAAACAAATTCGCATTATTTTTAATGGCTTCTATCAATTCTGATTTATTATTATATTTCATAATTTTAAATCCACCTTTCAAATTACTATTTCTATCAAACTACTTAATTGTAATTTGTGCTTTACATTTCTATCCATTCTAACAATGGTTGTAAATACTTTTTTTCGGTCCAGTCGCATTTTTGTCCTACCGCACTCATTAAT
>CALXRX010000003.1 GCA_944390975.1 uncultured Clostridia bacterium
ACAAATTTTGTACTATAAATAGATTCATATTTTGATGCAACTAATTTATCAAAGCATTCTGTTATAAGTTCTAGTGCATTTTCAGGAGTTTTCCACAATAATTTAGCCCCTTCATCTTTTTCTTTCTCTGTTACATTTAATTTCTTAGTATCTTTTAAAACTTTACCTACAAATACATAAGAAATCTGTTTAAAATTATTTAATGATTTATATTCTTCTGTTGTTCCTAAAGCTTTTATTATTTCTACTTCACAACCAGTTTCTTCTAACACTTCTCTTTTAAATGCTTCTTCTGGCTTTTCTTCTCCTTCTAATCCTCCACCAGGTAATTTATATTCTTTTTTATTACTTTTGTTAAATACAGCTATTTTTCCATCTTCTCTTATTACAATACCTCTTGCTCCTAACCTTAATTTAGGATTTTCCATATTGATAATTTCTTCTCCAATATCTTCATCTGTTAATTTGCATATTGGCTCCATAATCTCACACCTCTAACTTCCTGCCTATAATATATCATATTCTACACGAATTCTCAACCTATTTCTCAATACCTTATTAAGTTATCTCTCTCAAAAGAAAAATGTTGTCTAGTATTTATAAAATTTACGAGAATATTTTTGTTAACGAAGAATAGCGGATTTGAATCAGTTCACCAAGTGAATTTTTACATCATATTTGCATAAAATTTTTGTTTTTTTATTAACTCTTGAAGGCTTGTTCTTCAATGTGTATAGGCATTCCGTTAAGAATGCTTTCCTGCCCTCATTTTTAATGAGGTATTTTACTCTCGAATCGTTTTTACGTCTACTTAATTAAATATAATTATCCTTTAATCCTCTTAATTAAAAAATAATGTGCTTTTAAAATCAAGTCAAAGGTTGTGCCAAAGCACATTCATTTTAACCTTGACTTGTTTTTATAAATCACATTAGAATTTATGTGTAGGATTTTATCTATTAACCAATTAATTTATTTTCTCCTTGAGCAGTGCAAAATTTTCAAAAGTTTTTTAATTTATACTTTTTATCATATGTATTTATATATTCTGGAAATTTCTTTATCCACTTCAACAAATCTTGTGTATCATGAAAAGAATATAATTTATATCCATCTTTTGTGGTATATTTATGCTTCAGATTTAAAAAACTTTCAATAAATTTTTGTCCATCTGCTGTTTGTCCTTCTGCACACATATTTAAAAACCTAATACCATTCTTCATTAAATTTTGTATTTTTTCGTTCATACCTTTTAGTAAATAACTTAATACTAATTTATCTTCTCTATATTTAATATCAATAGCTATAGCTGAAAACAATAAGTAATATGCTCCTTCTGATTTATATTGTAATAAAGTGTCTTTATTTATTTCTGTATCTTCTAACTCATTTATCATAAATTTGTTAAATTGCTCTTTAGATAGTGGTAATAATGTTATCTCTCCTACTATTTTATTTTTCTTATTATCTCTTACAAATATGTGTATATCTGAATTTTTATTATCCCATTCAATTGTTTGTTCTATTCCTGCTATAGTTGATGGCTCTAAATATTCATGTTCTATCTTCCAAACATCTTCAAAATCTTTATTTGTATGTTTAAACTCTACTTGATATTTCATTTTAACCTCTATTCTTGCTTTATTTTATAGTTTCTATTTTTTAAAATCTTTACTAATTGTTTAATATTTTTTATCTCTACTTCTGTAATAATTCCTCCTTGTGCCAAGTCATCTATTCTATGAAAATCTGAACCAGATGTTAATATTTTATTTGTACTTTTTCCATATTCTAATGCTTTATCGTTTCTTGATACCTCATCTTGACATCCATTAAATACTTCTATTCCATCTATATATTCCAATGGTGCTAGCTGTATATCATCTCTAAAAGGATGTGCTTGTACTAATAAATATCCTTTTTTATTACAAAGTTTATATAATTTTTCTAATGTATATTCATATATATTTTTATTTTCATATAGAAATTCTTTATCTATTCCATATACTAAATAATCACTATCAGTTATTTGTAATGTAATTTCTACTCCTAATAATATATTCATTCCTAGCTCATTTCCATATTGCTTTGCTACATCAAATCCTGTATATACATAATCTATTTTCTCTTTCCAGATATATCTCCTAATCTATCCATTTTACTTTTACTGCAATGATCTGTTATTACAATTGTAGAATATCCTTGTTTTTTATATTCTTGTATCATTTCCTTCGCTGGTATTTGTGAACAAGAACTAGACTCTTTAGTATGCAAATGTAATTCTGTTAAATATTTATTCATCTGTTTTTTCCTCCTTAATTTCTCTTTTCATAATTAATTTATCAAATTCAAAACCTTGTCCTTGATATATTTTTATTGCCTCTGGATTATCACTTGAAAGTTTTAATTCAATAATGTGACTCTCCTTTGCAAATTTAATACATTCTTTTATCAAATTAGTTTGTATCCCTTTTCTTCTGTATTCTTTCAATGTAAATACATCACAGATATATCCTTCAATACCACTTTCTACACATTGTGGCATATATTTTATTACTTGTAATCCACAAGTTGCAACTATTTTGTTTCCTATAATCTCTATAAAAAAGAATATATCTCTATTTAAGTGTCCTTCTAAATAGTTCTTTGTTACTGTATAAAATTCTTCATCTTTATTTGGATATAATTCCTTCCAATCATCTTTTTGTTGCATTACTCTTAATTTTGATATTTCTTCTATATCTTCATATTTTGCTATTCTAAACATAAATTTCTCCTAAATTAATATTGACTATGCTAAAATCTTACCATAAAACAATAAAAAAATAAAGCATATAACAAATAAATTATTACATACTTTACCTTTCAAGTTTTATCTCCAAACATTTTAATTTTTTACTTTACAAATTTACTGCTCCGCATACCATATCAACCTCTATCGTTACTTTAATTTTATGATTTTCTGTCCTTTCAACCTTCTTTTTACCTTTTCTATCAAAACTAATAAAATCCTCAAAAGCAGTAAATTCAAGTATTTTATCTAATTCTTTAGATATAGCACCGAGCAACACTCCACATGGCTCACATCCAGTCTGTAGATAGTTTTCGCCACTCTCGTATGTTGACTGTTGATTTTTTTGATTTTGAACTACCGAGTTTTTCTCGGTTGTTGAACCTTCATATTTGATTTCGTTGCCACTTTTTAGGATAAAAGTTATTACTCTTGGATTTATATTTCCGTTCGCTTCTTTTTCTCCTATTATAACTTTTTCTATCATTAATTCAAAAACATCTTTATCAAATGTTGGCATTATTTCATCATCTTTAAATAGAATTTTAAACTTGTTTAATCCTTGATTTAAACTAATTGAATCTTCTAATTCTAGTCGTAAATGTTCTTGCTCTTTTTCTATTTTGTTTATCTTATTTTGTAGTTTAGCCTTTTTATCTTTTAATGTTTCTAGTGTTATTGTTCCATTTAAGTTTAAATCAATTAGCTTATCTATCTTTTCTTTTAAAATTTGCTTTTCTTCCTCTAGTCTTTTAATAGAACTTTCGTTGCTTTCTTCTTGTATAATTTCTTCCATTTCATTTAAGAATGTTTGGATTAACTCTTTATTATTGCTACATAGTAATTTATAACTTTCTGTGAATGCTTCTTCTATAATGCTTTCTTTCATAGCTTTACAATATGGGCAATTTTCTTTTCCATGTTTTACAAACTCCATACAATGCCATACCGTGATACTATTTTTTGTCCCAGAGTGCCAGTTTTTTCTTGTTAATAAACTACCGCAAAAGCCACAATATAATCTACTGCTAAACGGATATTTTCTACTGAAGTTTCCTTTTCTCCTACCAGAGCCTCGTACTCCTCCTCGTTTTTGTAATATCTCTTGTGCTTGATTAAACATTCTTTCTGAAATAATTGGTTCGTGATGTTCTTGTATGTAGTATTGGTTTTCTTCTCCCATATTGACTACTCTTCTATGTGAGATTGGATCTGTTGTATATGTTTTTCCTTGTAAGACATCTCCTTTGTATTTTTCGTTTTTTAAAATACCTCTTATTGTCGAGTCATGCCATTGTTTCTTTCCTGTTGGTGTTTTGTATTTCATAGCAGTTAATTCTTTTGCAATTGTTGTGCAACCTACTCCTTGACAGTACCTTTCAAAGATATATCTTACTATTTCTGCTTCTTCATAATTTACTGATATTGTCTTTTTTTCTTTATCATATACATATCCTAAACATCCATTATATCCAATTAATTCCCCTCTTTTTTGTTTCATCTGTAATCCTAGTTTTACATGAGAAGATATATTTTCGCTTTCTTGTTGTGCCATTGCACTCATTACTGTTAGCATTATTTCTCCAGATAATTCTAAAGTATTGATGTTTTCTTCTTCAAAATAAATAGTGATTCCTTTTTCTTTTAATAATCTTACATATTTTAGAGTATCTACAGTATTTCTTCCAAACCTTGATATTGATTTTGTTATTATCATATCAAATTTGTTTTCTGTTGCATCTTGTATCATTGTCATAAATCCATCTCGCTTGTAATCTAATGTTCCTGTTATTCCTTCATCTGCATAGATCCCAACATAAGTCCAATCACTCCTTGATTTTATTTTTTCTTCATAATATTTTAGCTGAGAATTATAACTATTTATTTGTTCTTCTTTTTCTGTACTAACTCTTGCATATGCACATACTCTTAAATTACCTTTTATAACTTCTCCTGTTGTTCTATTAATTCTTCCTTTTTTCTTCTCTATTACTTGTACTTTCAAAATTAACCTTCCTTTCTCAAGCATAGAGAATCTTTATGTTTGTAATTATATACTAAAATCTTATATTTTTAAATACCTATATGAGTTAAATTATATTCTTTTAAAATATTTTGTTTTAGTTTTAAGTATCTTTCTTCTTTAATTAGTCCTGCACCCAATGTTTTGTTTAATATTGCTATTTTAATACTACAATTAAAGATATTCTCATTTAGTTTTACATTTTTCGTATTATCAAATTTTATCTCATACAACATAAAAATCCTCCTTGCTTGAATTAAATTTCAAAAAAGGCAACAGAAAAAGCCAGCCTGCTAGCTAGACTGACTTCTTTGTCTGACATTTTTTGATAATACGATTATATTATGCTGTTCTATAAAGTTCAATTCCCGTTTTTTTCCCTTTTTTCTATTTTGATTGATAAAGTGTTGATTTTCTAGTTAGTACACTAAGTGAACTTGTGTAAAAATTTTTAGAAATTTATTTTTTACTTTTTAAGTTCACTTAGTGTACTTTTTTGTTTTTTCTTTTAAAGATTGTAGTTCACTCGGTGTACTTACTTTTTTATTCTATTAATTTCTAGTTCACTTAGTGAATAAAAACTAACTTGCAAGTACACTCGGTGAACTTTTGCTCTAAATGAGTGAACTTTTTCAAACTTCTAGTTCACCATTTTTAGTTTTCAACGAAGAATAGCAGGTTTGAGGCAGTTCACCGAGTGAATTTTTACATCAAATTTGCTTAAAATTTTTGTTTCTTTATTAACTCTTGAAGGCTTGCCCTTCAATGTGTATAGGCATTGTGTTAAACATGCTTTCCTGCCCTCAATTTTAATTGAGGTAATATATATTATAAAATTAATGCCCCCTTATTACAATAATTTCTGTTTCTATTTCATTAACACTCTCCTTATCCTGATATTTTATTTTTTTCTCTAAATCTTTAAAAGACTGCTCATCTTTTGTCTTATCTAATGGATCATATATATAAAAAATCATATACTTTGGTTCATATCTATAATAAGATTGTATATCTTCCTTTATTTGCCTTATAAATTCTTTTTCATCTCTATCTTTTCCTTTTATCATTTTTATTTCTAATACAATTTCAAATTCTTTAAATATAAAATCAGCCCTTGCAGTTGTTCCTCCTACTTTAGGAGTATTTTCCTCTGGTACTATTGTAGGATATATTGATTTAAAAATAACATTCAACAAATCCTGTACATCATATTCATCTTTTATAATATACTCATTATGATCCTTTCTTCTATCTCTAGTTATAACCTTGTTTGCATTATGAAAATTATTCAAAATACTTACAATATTATCCTTTGGAGTTACTATATTTATATCATTTAGAGACCTTTTATATGCAAATTTTTCTAATATTATTAAGTCTTCAAAATCTTCTGCTTTTTCTATATATTCTGCATACTTTTCAACATTAATTGTATAAAACTTTTCATCTAGTATATATTTTATAATTTGTTCAATGGGAGTTAGGTCTCGTTTTAATTTAAGTAATTCTAATAATTTATTTTTATAAATATCCATTACATTTGCTATTATGAATTTTAGTTTTAAATCTACCTGTGCAAATTTTTCTTCTATATCTTTTTTTATATTTTCATTATTAGTATCCAATAAATAAATTCCTAGTAATTCATATGTATTAATCCTACCACCCATAATTATATTATTCTGTAGCAAAATAGTCTTTATCTTTTCGCCATCTATTTTTTGTCCTGCATACCCATATAGAGCCAACTGTTTTACATTTATTTTTCCTTGTACACTAACAGTGTCATTTTCTATTCCTTTTATATACTTGTAATAATATTTTACCAGTTCATTATTTAAACATTTTTCTTTTAACCATTCAATTTTTTCTAAATAAACCATAATTTTTTACCTATCTTTTCTAATACATTATAATCCCAATTATCAATTTCTTTTAATTCATTTGTTAATTTAGTTACTAAGTAAGGATATAACATAGTAACTGGAGTTTTGGATGGCAACATACTTCTAAAAGATAAATTACAAAACCAATATATTTGCTTAGTTATATAATCTCTATCAATAAATGTTGAACGAGAATCTATATCTATAAGTAGTGGTTTTATACTACCTTTTACTAATGTTAATAAAGTCTTATATCTATCTATACCAATATATGTTCCTTTGGTTGTATCACTATTACCTTCATTTATAAATAGTCTAAAATTGTGATAATAGTTTAAATGAACTATAGCATATGTAATTTTGATATCTCTAAATTCTTGAAGAGTATCTTTTATCGCTTTAATCTCATAGCGACTACTTGGAGATTTATTAACATGAAAAACTAATCTGACCTCTACATCTCTATTATGCAATATATTATTTAAAGTTTTGAACAAGTTCTTTTGAAGTTCTTTGGCATAATTTTGCATATCATTATCATCTAAATAATCATTATTCGTTGCTAAAGGTAAGCACTCAGTAACAAGACAACGACCATTATATTCAAAAACCTGTGAAACGCCAAATATTCTTTTATTATTTCTATCAAAACTAGAAGAAATTCCTATTATTAATTCCGTTTTTTGAGTATCAATTTTTTCAACAGTCCATGGAATTCCACCTAACTTAGCATAAATACTTAAAGCAATATTATTTAATATGAATTCATTATCATTTTTTATATTTTCTACTAAAATTTCTTGTGATGTAATTACATTTCCTATTAATTTAGCTTTACAAAAATGATATGGTGAATTTTTTATATTACACATTTTCATCTTTCTTTCAGTAAATAAAACTACAATATCTGCATTATTTTGACCTATAATATTATCATAAATGCCATTTTTATATGATTCTAATGAACTATCTTCTATAGCAATATTCTTGTAAACTACATCTAAATAGAAAATTTCTTTTAATCTTGATTTTAATTTTACCAAAAAATTTTCTACTATACCTTCATAGTTTTTAGGAAATATTACTGATATGTTTTTAGGTTGGTTATTGAAATCTTCAAATGTGAACGGTTTTGCTTCTTTTATCGCATCTTGACGAAATTTTCCTCTAATACAAGTATCATTATAATAATAGCTACTAGGTGCATTTAACTTTTCTAACTTAAAACCCCCATTACTATATGGTAAACATTTCTTTTCTATTCTTTTTAATTTTAAATCTTTATGTAAAAATATTTCATTAATATGTTTTTTTATAAATTCAAATGTTTTGTTTATAGTTATATATATGTTATTATTATTCTGCAAATTATCTACTATATTTTTACATTTATCTTCTATATTTCTACTTTCTAAAAATCTTGTAATTGCTTTTTTGTTTGGAATTATTGTATTTTCTCTTATTAGTAAATCTTTAATATCTATTCCATTTTTTATAAATTCATCCTTATTCCAACTAAAATCGTATTTCAATCTTGTTGATAATGTTATTCCCATCAAGTTTTGTTCATAACTATAAAAAGTATCTAATAACATTAATCTATAAATTTTTAATCCTTCAATTTCTTTTGCAAAATTATTATTGATATTTAACATTTCAATTGTTGATGAATATCTATTTCTTCTTATTAACATTTCTTTTTCTTTAAAAAAGTTAGAGATACCATTTGATAAAATTCTTTTAAATATATTAGGATAATCTGTTAATTCCATATGTACTTTATTAAATTTAAAATTAGGTTCCTTATAATCTCTACTGTTATTCCAAAAATATATATCAGTTCCATCGCGAAAAAAATAAAAATCTTTATTTTCATCTTTCAAATTTTTGTAATTTTCTTTATCTACATATTCTGTCTTCATTACTTCAATTCTAGTATTCTCAAATATACATTCAAACACATTTAAAAGTGCCCCTGTCATATAAACTCCCCCATTTATTCCTTTATATTATAAAAGTCTAATTTCTTATGGTATTGTATCATAAAATCCAACATTTTACAATATTCGTTAATTTTGCTATTTTTTATATTTTAGAGAACAAATGTGTTGCTTTTTATATAAAAATATAGTATTATTAGTAAAGAACTTTTCTATTAAATAGATCGTTCAAGAAGGCTTATTTTAAGCAGATTATGATTGAGTATGTAGCTTATATACAACACATATAAGCTACAGTATTTAATATTAGGAGGTTTTAATTTGGATATATACTCTCAAAATATTTATGAAGTTATTGAAAATAATACAAGAAAACATGTTCTAATTATATATAATATATCTGAAAATCATTATGTTGGATTAACAGTTCATACTATTAAATCAGATAATCTAGCATATATAGAATCTATAAATAGATTTATTGATATAAGTGATTTACAGGAATATACTAAAAGAAATATCAAACGGATTAGTTTATGTTAAAGGTAAATTTTTAAAATTGAATAATAAGGATTTTTCTTATGTTTTAAAACTTTTAAAGGAATCTTTAATCCAAAAACTAAGTAAAGAAATTGATTATAGGAATATCGAAAAAATTAAATATTTAAGATGGTGTTATGATAAATTGTTATTAAACGACAATAATACAAAAACTTCTATTTTAAAACCTGGTTCCATCTGTTGGGTTGATTTTGGACAAAACATTGGATCAGAATTAAGGAAACTACGACCTGCTATATTATGGCGTTCTTCTGCCGATAAAAAAATGTGGACAGTAATTCCTTTAAGTAGTAAATGTTATAATGATAAATATTATTTTCACTGTGATATAAACGGATTAGCTGGTAGTACTGCAAAATTAGAATCAATGGCTAATTTTAGTTATAAAAGATTACGAGAGCCATTTTTTTGCAATAAGAAAATTGCCCATTTGAAACAAGATGACTATTCTAATATTTTAATATCACTGAAAAAATATTACACTTTTGAAGATTAATTGAGCCAAAAATCTTGACTCTTGCCTAAAAATATCTTATAATATAATTACATTTAGAGTTGCACATCGAAAGATGTGGAAGTTGTTTTTCAAAGACTAGGTTAACCTAGTCTTTGCTTTTTGTAATAATATTTTTATATTTGCATATAATATAATTACATTTAATGTTGCACATTTAAATGTGGTTAGTTCGTTTATAAACGCTTAAAATCCCTCAAATAAAGAGGGATTTCTATTTTCTTGTCGGAAACTTTCGTAAATCTTCAATCATTTACGAAAGTTTCCGACATATATAATTTCCATATTACAAAAATTTGTAATTGTTCGTAATAAAGATTTTTGTATTACGAATTTTTTAATTTTTTCGTAATATAACTTTTATAAATAGCTTACTATATCTTCAAATGTGTCATATCCACTTTCACTATTGATATGCCCTGCATTTGGAATTAAGATTTGTTCTGTAGCAATTTTATTTGCAAAATCCTTTTCTACTTCATATTTTACATACGGATCATTGTCTGAATAAAAACATATTATTTCATTTGCATATTGTTTCACATCTTCTAAATTATCAAAATACATCGTTTTATTTACTGTATCGTATTCTTCATTTATTCCTAAATAGTTATTAAATCCACATACAAAAATCAATTTCTTAACTTTTACTTTATTTTCAACTAAAAATTTTGATATAAATACTGGTGCAATGCTATGAGCAATAATAGTTGTGTTTTTATTTATTAAACCTAAATCTAAATAATATTTTAACAGTTTACTCCAATTTTCGTAATTTTGATATTCTACTCCAATAGGAAAGTCTGGTACATATACTTGTTTTCCTTCATCTTCTATAAAATCATGCAACCAACTAAACCAATTTCCAAATGGACTACCAAATGAGCCATGTATTATAAAATAATTTTCCATTTACTTTCACTCCTTCTTACATATTAAAATTTATAATTAGCTATTATGTCTCCATCTTCATTATAAATTGTTGAATCAACATTAGCCATATATAAAACCTGAAAATCTGGATTGTCTAATGTATATCCCGCTTCAATAGCCCAATCAAATTCATCAATAACCGCTTTCTTAACTTCCATATTATTACTATCATCAATTAACTGGCAATTAATTCTAATCCAATTTTCATTATCATAAGCAACAATACAAACATTGTTATTTTCAGAAATTTACTTAGATACATTCTTTTGTTTATTTGTAATTACATATATTTTGTTATCAAACAAAATTGGATCTCCAAATGGTCTACAACTTGGTTTATCTCCATTTACTGTGCTTACAAAATTAACCTTTGTTTTTTCTTTTAAAAAATTATATGTTTCATTCATATTAATTAATCTCCTTTCAATTTAACCGCCTCGAATTGAACACGGTTAATAAATAAATTCAAACTATGTTTTTATTCTAATTATGCTAAATCCTCTTCACTAATTAGTGGAATAATATCTATTTCTGGTTCTTCATAAGGATGAACTTCTCTTAATTTTTTTAATACTTTTTTAGCTATATCTATATCACATACCGATTCTAATTTTTCTTCTTCTACAAACTCTAATTTATTCTTTTCACCAATATATGGGTTAGCTTTATCATCTGGTATAAAAGTTCCAATACATTTTGTACTCATAGTGCAATATGTATAATTTCCTATAACTCCTGCACCTTCATTACATATAGCATTTCTGACTTGTTCAACATTTTCAACAGGTACAGTAACAATAATTTTTACTTTTTTAACATCAATATTCATTTTTTTACACCTCCATATACCATTGTTTTAAAAATATACATTTATTGTTCTCATTTAATTTTATTTGATATATCATGTCATATGATACTGTGTCTTTCAAAATAAATTCAACTATAAAACCTTCATCATTTTCACATAGTATGTTGAACTCAATATCACTAGTATCTTGTTCTTCTATTTCTTCCCACATTTTTCTAATTTCTTTTATAGTATTTATTTTCTCTGTAGGTGTTTCATAATACTCTACATTTTCATCAAATAAGTTAACTATGTTATCTACATTTTTTTGTTTCCAATTGTTTAGTAATTCCTCACACCATTTATAATAATCTCTCATATTCTATTCTCCTAATCTTTACTGTATATAATGTATCATAAATTCCTTAATTTTACAATGAAATCGCTAATATTTTAATATTACATTAATCCTTACATTTGCCTAATTACCACAAAATCTCCAATAGAAATAATGTCAAGCGCGAACTTGCCATTCGTTCATTTACTCTTGATATTATTTCTATTGTAGATTAAACTAACTCTGCAAATGTATAAGATAAAAAATAAGCATCAGCACATATCTACCGACACCTATTCGCATAAAGATTCCCTATAACTTATTTCATAAATTCTCTCTAATCATTGAAATAACTAATAAATTCACATATCTACAATTTAACACAACCTATATATGTTTTGCTTACCATAGATACAATCTCAAATTTCTTAGCATTTCAAATACTTACATCAATTTCCTAAAATTTCATTTATGTGTTTCCACTTACCATATCTGCAACTATTTTAACTTTCACACCCAGATTTTGATGTTTTTCTTTTCCATATCTACCTTTTTTCTCAAAAGTTATAATCTCTGAAAACATATTAAAATCAAGTATTACCTGTCTTCCTTTAGTTGTAGCACTGCCACACATTCCACATGCGATGTCTGTTTGCAAAAAACACCTTTATTAGACTCGTCTGTTGATAAAAGACATCTTTATTCTTTTTTGTTATTATCAGTTTCTAATAGTAATTTATCAAAATCAGATTGATAGAATTTATCTTGCTTTATTCTATATTTTTCATATTCTGTTAATGCTTTATCACAAGCAATCTCATGTGATATTTTGCCTGCATCTTTTAATATATCTCTATCATCTGCCAATAAAAATTTATCTATCCTTCTAGCCCAATCTTCCATAGTCATTGGAATATTTCTTCTTGCCCTATCTTCTGCTAAGTCTAAAAAGGCTGATACAATACGCTCTAAACTTTCTAATTCATCTTTGTTTAGATAATTTTTTGCTATTACAACATCTGTTTCTAATATCTTTCCATTTGGAGAATTCCTCCAAGATGTCAATCCCATATTTTCCTTTTCACTATCTGCTCTATTATAAATAATTTCTGCTGCTGTTTGATGAGATATAGCATAATGCATTTTATTTTGCACTTTTTTAAAGAATTTTATTGTAGTGGGAGATTTATTATCATAATCAATACTTGTTGCATATATATCAGTTATCTTTTGATAAAATCTTCTTTCTGATAGTCTTATTTCTCTAATTTCTGCTAATAAAGAATCATAATAATCTTCATCAAAAAAAGTACCATTTTCCATTCTTTTTTTGTCTATAATGTAACCTTTTTTTGAAAATTCTTTAAGAATATTTGTTGCCCATCTTCTAAATTGTATAGCTCTATCTGAATTAGCTCTATAACCAACTGAAATTACAGCATCTAAATTATAATAATTTGTCTTATATGTTTTGCCATCTTTTGCAGTATGTGCATAAATTGCACATACTGAACTTTTATCTAATTCATAATCATCAAAAATATTTTTCAAATGTTTAGTTACTACTGTTCTATCGATATTATATAATTCAGAAATTGCTTTTTGTGTTAGCCATAAATCTCCATCTTCAAATCTTACTTCAATACCTTTTTTATGAATCTGTCTATCAAATATTAAAAATTCTGCACTACTGCTTCTAATAATTAAATTGTTATTACTCATTTTTCTCCTTCCATTAATTTATTATCTTAAATTAAAAACTGAAATTACTTTAAAATAGCTTGTCTGTTTGCAAAAAACCTTAGTTATACTTGTTTGCTGATAAAAGACATCTAGTCATTAATTTCTATTTCTATTTCTTTATCTGCATTTATTTTTACTCTTCCACCTATTGGAAAAGTAAAAATTGGCGTTGTATGTCCAAAATTCGCATTTATTATAACAGGAATATTTTTTAGTTCTTGCTTTGTTTCAATTATTTCTTTCCATTTGTCATCATTCATATTAGAACCTTTTTCTGCTCTTCCTATTATAATTCCTTTTATTGTCTTTCCTTTAGAAGAATGTAACAAGGATTGCAAATCTCTGTCAAATTCCCTTATAAATTCATTTCCTACTAAGTCATCATCTTCTATAAATAGAATAGCATCATCAACATTTGGCATATACTCTGTTCCTTGTAATAAATTTAATGTACATAGATTTCCTCCAATTATTTTTCCTTCCGCATTTCCAGGATTAATTATCTTCATACCATCATTTTTTATAAAATTTCTATCTTCTTGATTTTTAAACCATGAATCATCACTCCATTCATTTGAATCTTCTATAACAACTTTTGTATTATTCATTAGCATCTTTTCAAAATACTGCATTGTATAATCAAATCCATGCTTCATTCCAAAACTAGAAAAGTGTGGACCATAATATGTTACTAATCCCGTTTTAGTATAAATAGCATTACTTAATGCTGTTATGTCAGAAAATCCACATAAAATTTTAGGATTTTCTTTTATTAAGTCATAATCAATATAATCTAATATTTGATTTACATTATAGCCACCTATCACTGTCAAAATAGCCTTAACATTTTTATCTTTAAAAGCTTCGTGTAAGTCTTCTATTCTATCTGATATGCTTGCACATTTGAAATCATTATTACTTGAATTATTAACATTTTTTGCAAATGTAATTTTAAATCCCATTTTTCCTAATCTTTCAGTTGCTATTTTAATTACACTTTCACTTAAAATTTGCATACTTCTTGATGGTGCAATAATTCTTATTTCATCGCCTATATTTAATTTTGCTGGAATAATTCTATCCATAATTCTATTACCTCCTCTTTTTTCTATGTTATATCACATTCTACACGAATTCTCAATCCATTTCGCAGAACTTTACAAAGTTTACCGTTTTCATCTCTCTCAAAAGAAAAATATTGTCTATTATTTATAAAATCTACAAGAACATTTTTGCTTTCTAAATCAATTTTATTATTTTTAATGATTAATTCCTCTGGTATTTCTTTTGGAATGCTTAAATCAAATTCTCGCTTTAATGCAAACCTAATTAAATATTGGTCTTTAATTCCATTTTCATCATATCCACCAATTATTACATAATCTACTAAAGCATCAAAAATTTCTTGGTCAAATTCTTCCATTATATCTTTAGATGCCAATAATTCTTTTATCTTTGTTAAACCATCTGAAATAGATTGCTTATCTTCTTGTAATAGTTTTAGTTGTTCTATCTTATTTTCTAGCATTTCCAACTTTCTATTATATTTTTCAACTTTCTCGTCATAATCTTCTTGTGATATTTTATCTTCTACTATCAAATCTACTAGCTTACTTTTCTTTGATTTAATATTTGTATATTCTTTGTTGTATTTCTCTAATTCTTCTTGCTTATTATCTTCATTCATTGTTTGTTTCATAATGTCAAAAAACTCTTTAGTTTCAAACTTGGTATTTGAGCATAATAATTTATAACTATCAACAAAAGCCTCTTTTATCATTTCTTCTCTAATAGTTTTAGATTCACTACAATTTTCTTTCCCATTTTTTGCAAAACTTGTACAAGACCAAGATGGAATATTTTCTCTATTTTTTCCTGCTACCATTCTTCTAGTAAAGCAATTACCACAAAAGCCACATCTAATTCTACTACTAAAAGCAAATTTTCTTCCTACATTTCCTATTCTTCTTCCATTAGCTCTCGCTCCACATCGTTCTTTTAATATTTCTTGTACTAAATCAAATTGCTCTGGAGTAATAATAGGTTCATGATGTTCTGATACATAAAACTGGTCTGTTTCTCCTAAATTCTTATACCTTTTATGAGATAATGGATCTGCTGTATAAGTTTTTCCTTGTAGTACATCTCCTTTATATTTTTCATTTCTTAATATGCCTCTTATTGTGCTATCACTCCAATTTGCATTACCTTTTGGACTTTTTATTCCTTGCTTCATTAACATTTTTGCAATGCTATTTGCACCATATCCTACACAATATTGTTCAAATATAAATTTAACTACTTCAGCTTCTTCCTCTATTATCAATAATTCTTTATTTTCTGAATTATACTTATATCCATAACAACTATTAAAGCCTACTAATTCCCCTCTATTCATTTTCATCTGTAGTCCTAACTTTACATGTTCAGATATATTTTCACTTTCTTGTTGTGCTACAGCACTTAGTGTTGTTAATAACATTTCACTTGCCTTTGTATCCAAAGTATTTAAATTATTTTCTTCAAATAAAACTGCAACATTGTTATCCCTTAACAGTCTTACATTTTTCAAAACATCCATTGTATTTCTTCCAAATCTTGAAATAGATTTTGTCAAAATTAAATCTATTTTTCCTGCTATTGCATCCTGTATCATTTTCATAAATCCCGCTCGTCTATAATCTGTTGTACCAGATATTCCTTCATCAGCATAAATATCTACATACTGCCATTCAGGATTGTTGTTAATTTTTTCATAATAATATTTCTTTTGTGATTCATAACTATTTAATTGTTCAGCTCCCATTGTACTCACTCTTGCATAAGCTGCCACTCTTAGTTTTCTAGTTAATACTTTCCCTGTTCTTCTATCAATTATTCCTTCTTTTTTAGGTATTTTAATAATCTCCATTTGTACCACCTAACCTTTCTTTGCATTTAATTGTAAAGGTTTCATTGGTGTTGTACAAAATTGTAAATTTTCCTTAATTTTTGATTTTGCACATTTGTATATTTTTTCGTTTAGTGCTTTATTTTCTTGTAAAAAATTTATAGTTCTTAATTGCATTACTATACTAAAAAATGATAAATCATACTTTTCTAAATTGTTAACCAAAATTTTTTCTACCATCTACTCACATCCCTATTTTTTAGGCACAATGTAAGTATAAAATGTTATTTTAATTACTAAACGGCAAATCAGCTAAATTTGCTCCACAGGATTTCCACCTCTCCGCGCTTCTTGCGGGGTTATCTTCATTGCTTGCGACGCTTTTAACGCTCGAACTGTGACTAGATAAGAGTATCATTATTTCTATTATTACTCATCGCCTTATTAGTTGCTAACTAATATTTTGTAATATAAGTATTTATCGCTCTTTCTACATTTGCAGAAGTCTTGGCGTACCTATTAGCATGGCTCATAATAATAGTAATGTATTCAGTAATTTTGATTTTTAATTATCTTAAGAGAAAATATCCCTCTAATCTATAAAGGAATTTTTTAAGAGTTTGTACGAAAATTTTTCACATATTTTGAAAATATTTTTCTTTCTTAAAAATATCCCCTTACTCCATAAAGGAAAAAATCATACCTTTGTGCAACTTTTTTTTGAAAAAAATAAACAAGTAAGTTGTTTTTACTTACTTGTTACAATATCTTTATAGGGCAATTTTATTAATTTTTTTGTCCTAGAAATTTTTATAGGTCAATTTTTTCGTCTTTTTTGACCTATAAATTTATTTTAAAAACAAATCTGTATATTTTTGAAAATTAAAAATTTGTTGAACTCTTGAATCTTTCAGAAGATGTTTATTTTCTTTTTTGTTTATATCAATACAATTTTCTTCACAGTATAATTTGCATTGTATATCTGCTTCTAATTTATCACACATTTTTGCAAATGTTGATTCCTTTGTTTTCATACTTTCAAATTCTTCTATTAATTCAATATATTGTACTTTTTTATTTAAAGTATTTAATATTTCTTCTCTATCTATATGTGTGTCAATATATTCAATTCCATATTTTGGGCATTCTGTTTTTAAATTTTCATTTGTTTCTGTCCACTTCTCTGCATGAGCATCTAAATCTTCATCAGAAATCCCATAGCTCCAATCTTTTTCTTTATCATTTTTTCTGCACAAATCAATTATTCCTTGTTTATCCAAATCGCCATGTCCTAGACATATACAATAAACATTATACTTATCTATAAGTTCTTTTACATATCTTGGTTCTAATTGACCTGTTTCAAGTAAAATCCCATAACCTTTTTCATCCTTATTAACACATGACTTATATATCTCAACTAAAGTTTTTTGAAATTCATCTCCATGTCCCATTCTTTTTGTGCTTTAATATTTTTTCTATAATAAGGTTCTTCACCTTTTCCTCTTATTATTCCCCATTTGATTGAATCTGAATGAATTATATTATATTCATCTTTAATCATATTACTTAATGTTGTTTTTCCTGCTCTACCTAACTCCTATTATTACTATATTTTTCAACCTAAATTCTCCCTTCTCATTTCAGTTAATTTATTACATAACTCCTTACTAATAAATATTTCAATTACTGATAAAATTAGTAGTATAAATTCAACTACAACTAGTTCGTATTTCATTAATATAAATGTAAATAATGTGCTTAAAATTAATGTTCCAATTCTTCTACTTACTTCTATTTTTATTATTATTTTTTGTTGTTCATCTCTATTTGCAATGCTTAGTGCAACATCTTCTATATATACTTGAAAAGAATCCCTTATAGCAAGAATAAAGAAGAATCCAAGTGACATTAATGCTACTTTGATTGCAAATGACATATTTATAAAATGCCCTAATAACAATAAAGTAAATGCTAAAGCTAAACAGATTGATAATATAATACTCATTTTATCTTTTATCCTTTTATATACTCTTCCAAATATAATATTTCCTAATAGTCTTGCAATTCTTGAAACAAATACAATTGCTGTTATATAATATGTAACCATTTCAATAGATAAGAAATTTTGAAAATCATATTGCATAAACAATTTACTATTATTTTGCCCTATTTTTATAATAGAATAAAATACTGCATTAGCTAATATTATTAAAAATATGATATTAGTTATTTTTAATTTTTTATTATCTGTTTGTGTTGTTAAATCTATTTTTGCCTTTGCTTCATAGTATAAGAATGAAAAACAAAATAGTATTATATATACTCCAATTGATAAATACAATGGTAAATAATTATCTATATTAAATAAACTTCCTGCAACAAAAGCTGTAAATAATGTTATTGAAGAATATATTATCTTTGTTTTATTTCTAATTTTATAATAATCGTCCGTTCTATCCACAGCATTTAGATTACTTTTTAGTACGATTTCATCCATATTTAAAAAAATATATGCAAGTTCAATTATAATTTTATATACTAGCATGAAAGGAAAACTATTTCCAAATGTTAAAAATAGAGATGATATTAAAAGCATAAATGAACCTAATCTTAATGAATTTACGTTTCCTATCTTCTTTACAATGGATAATATTATTTTTTGAGATAATATACATATAATTAGTGAAACCATTGTCATTGCTGTTATTTGACTTGCCGTTAATCCTTTTACTAATGTTAAAAATAAAGTATCTATTGGCATGAAAAAAATCATATCGCCTGTAAATGATGCAAATATTGGATATATTTTTATACTTCGCTTTGCTTTTTTGATATTTTGCTCCATTTTAAATCCTTTCTTTTTGTATTACTTTTATCTGGTCTAAATTTTCATTTTTCATTTCAAATCTCCTATTTTATATATTTAAAAATTCATATACATTATCTTTTATTTTGTCTAGTTCATGTCCAGTTGCTAAACAAGTATTCCAGCCTCTATTTTTTGCTACCTCAATATTTTCTTTGCTATCATCTATAAATAAAATATTTTTAGGTTCTATCTTACAGTCATTTTCTACTATTTCATAAATCTTATTTTTAGGTTTGCGACAATTTAATTCAAATGAAAGCCATACATAATTAAATTCTTTTAAATTTACTTGTTTGTCTAGTCTTTGCTTATCTAATGAGCCAAGATTTGATAAGATTCCGATTTTGCATTTATCTTTTAAATTATGAGCAAATTCTACTACCTCTTTGTAATATTCAATTTTATCAAATTCTTTTATGTAATAATCATAAAATTCCTCTGAATTACATTCTAAATTAAACTCTTTTTTTATTTTTTTAAACCATTTATCATTTTCTAAATAGATATGATATGTTATATCTTCTTTCGATTGAGTATAATATCTTTCTATTATGGTATTTTCATCTTCTTTATTATTAAAATGTTTTATAAGATTTATTATAGCTTTATCTACTGAATATTCTCCTTCTTTGTGACTTTCTATTACTCCTCCCCAGTCAAATATAACTATTTTTCTTTTATTTTCTATTTCTTTAATTTTAGAATATATATCATACCACGAATAAGCTCTATAAATATTTTTTCCTTTACATTGTTTGTTATATCCTGCATTAAAGCATATTACCGGTATATGTTTTGATATTTTATTTATATTTTCAACTTTATCATCTATCATTATATCAATATTGTTATTCAAACATATTTCTAATTTATCATCTGGACTAAATATAATTTCATCATAATAAATCTCATTTTCTTTTAACCAATTTTTTACGATTTCTCTCATCTTTTGACCTTCAGTTGTATCTTTATCAGTTAAAAATCTTGCCGTTATAATATATATTGTATTTCCGTCAGCTTTTAATTTTTTTGTTACTTCATTTGCAAATTTTCTTGCTGGTTCATTTTTTGCATAATCATATAAATATTTTCTCCAAAATTCATCATCTAAATTTTTATCTACATCAAATATTTCTTTGATATCATATCCATCTGGATTTACAATTCCCTTGTTATATTGTTCAAATACAACTTTACTTCCATAGTCTAATTGCCATTGCTTAATATCTGTTAATACTCCATCTATATCTATTCCTATTTTCATACTCTTACACCTCTAACTCTTTAGCCACAATATATCACAGATTTACATTTTTCTCAACAAATTCAGTAAAATTCGTACTGAATACATTGAATTTTTGAGCAAAAAATAAAGCACCTATTTTACAAGGCACTTCACTTAGGATTCTCTTTAACTATTAAATTTTATTTTTATAACTTCATATGTTCATCAACATTCAACCATATAATATGGTGTACTCTCCATAGATATATAATCTCTCTAATTCACTCACAGCAACTATTATCTCAATTTTTAAATTTTGTTTTATATGTTTCCACACTCCATATCTAAAACAACATTAACATTAATTTCACAATTTTTCACTTTTTCTAGTCCAAATCTCCCTCTTTTATGAAACATTATTGTATCTTGAAAACTAGTAAACTCTAGGATGACTGGCAATTCTTTAACTCTAGCAACGCACAAACTTCGACATGGCTTGTAAAAGGAAACATATCAAGTGGTTGCATTTCTGTTATATTATAAAAAGCTTCTAATTTTGACAAATCTCTTACTAAAGTAGCAGGATTACAACTAATGTAAATAATTTTTTCTGGTTTAACATTTATTATATTCAAAACAGTTTTATTATCAAGTCCTTTTCTAGGAGGATCTACATATATAACACTTGGTTTTACATGATTAATATTTATTAGATTATCTAAACTTTCCTCAACATCACCACAGATAAATTCTACATTACTTATATTATTAATTTTAGCATTTCTCTTAGCATTTTCAATTGCTTCTTGCACAATTTCTATACCAATTACCTTTTTTACATATTTTGAAGCAAAAATACCAATTGTTCCTATGCCACAATATAAATCAAGTAATATGTCATCTTTATTTAATTCTGCCAATTCAATAGCCTTATTGTATAATTTTTCAGTTTGAATTGGATTTATTTGGTAAAATGATAATGCAGAAATTTCAAAAGTATACTCACCTAATTCATCGTATATATATCCATCTCCATATAAAGTTATATTTCTGTTACCAAGTATAACATTTGTATCCTTATCATTTATGTTTTTAACTATCGTTTTTATGTTTGGAAATTGTTTTAATAATTCTCTTACAATGTTATTTTCTTTAGGAAGATTTTCTTGGTTGCTCACAATTATACACATGATTTCGTTTGTTTTTATGGCTACTTTAGTAACAATATGCCTAATCATTCCTTTTCCTGTTTTCTCATTGTATGCGGTAATATTATATTTTTTCATAAGTTCTATTATAAATTTAGCAATTCTTTCCGCTTCTTTATTTTGTATAAGACATCCATTAGTTGGAATAATATCGTGACTTCTATTAGCATATACACCAGTTATTATTTCATTATTTTTATTATATCCAACTGGAAATTGTGCTTTGTTTCTATAATAATATGGAGAATCCATGCCTATTGTGCCACTAACATTTATAGAAGTTTTCAAATGCTTATTAACTAAGTTTTGTACAATATTCTGTTTAATCTGCAAAGTATCTTCATATTTTATATGACGTAAATTACATCCTCCACACCTTTTATAGGTTAAGCAATCACTTTGTATTCTACTATCTACTTCCTCCAATATTTCTAATATTTTTCCAAAGCCATGTGACACATTTGTTTTTACTATTAAAACTCTTATTTTTTCCCCTTTTATTGCACCTGGAATAAATAAAGTATAATTTTCTATTTTTGCAATTCCCTCTCCCTCATATCCATTATCAATAATATCTACTATATATTCTTCATTTTTCTTTACTGGTATATTAGTCATTCTTTATTCCTTTCATGCGATATAAATTATTTGTTATAAATTAGTCACATTGTCTATATTATCTTTATTTATATAGCTTGCATTTCTTTTTCAATCTTATCTTCACAATGTTGCATTGCTGTTAATGTTTTTTCTAGTAGTTCATTTAATTCCCAACCTAATTGTTCTGCACCTTTTTGTATAGTTTCTCTAGAACAACCAGCAGCAAATCTCTTATCTTTATATTTTTTCTTCAAACTAGATACTTCCATATCCTTTGTACTTTTAGATGGTCTCATTTTTGCACTTGCCCAAATTAAACCTGTTAATTCGTCTATAGCAAATAGTATTTTTTCCATCTCATGTTCTGGTTGTACATCAGAGCAAATTCCATATCCATGACTACAAACTGCATGCACCATTTCTTTGCTTGCTTTAATTTCTTCTAATAACTCTGGTGCTTTTTTACAATGCTGTTCTGGATATTGTTCATAATCAACATCATGCAATAATCCTACTATTCCCCAGAACTCATCATCATAACCATTTTCCTTTGCAAAATATCTCATTACTTGTTCTACTGTAACAGCATGTCTTAAATGAAATTCTTCTTTATTATATTTTTTTAATAATTCAACTGCTTCTTTCCTATCCATCAATTTTTCCTCCTAAACAAAACCTTTATAAAATGAATTTAACCCTTATAACGAATACATATATTTTATATGATAAATTTTGTTTTGTCAAAATTTGACTGTGAACTATCGAATTTATTTACCTTATGTAATTTGTTTTGAATACCATATTTATACACTAATTTTTTCTTGTTTTCCATCTTTTATCGAAATAATCTTATCACACATTTTAGTTGTCGATAATCTATGTGCTATAATAATGCCTATTTTATTCTTTGTAACCTCTTTTATTGCATTATTTATAAGCATTTCATATTCATAACTTAATGCAGATGTAACTTCATCTAAAATAATAACATCACAGTCTATTGCCATTACTCTTGCAAAATTAATCATTTGTTTCTCACCCGTAGATAAAATATCTGGATTACTACTTATATCTGTATGATAACCATCTTTTAAATTCATTATTTTATCATGTAATTTCAATTTTTTAAAAATATTTTCTATTTCTTCAACACTAATATTTTCATTAACATATTTTATATTGTCAATTATTGAACTAGGCAATATATAGGTATCCTGCATGATATAACCTATTTTACTTCTTAAAGATGAAATAGAATATTCTAAATAATTTATTCCATTTATCTTTATCTTGCCTGATGTTGGCTCATAGAATCTGCAAAGCAAATTAACAATGGTTGTCTTGCCAGCACCAGTTCTTCCAACTAATGCAAGTTTCTCATTTTTATTTAATAAACAACTAAAATTTTCTATATTTTTTTCATTTCCATTGTATGAAAAAAATATTTTTGAGAATTCGATAGAATCTATAGTCTCTAATTTTTTTCCAACTTCAATAGTTTCTATTTCATCTGAATTTAAAAAATCTAATATTTTTGAAAAAGCAACAAATGATTTATTGAAATTTGCTAAATGCTTTATAATCCATTTAAATTCAAATTCAAGTGAACTTGTAAATTTCATTAATAACATTATTTCTACATATATCATAAAACCTTGTAGTACTTTAATTCCAGCAAAATATACAATTACTGCTGTAGAAAGTGATACTATAAAAGCAAATATGTTATTATAACTTGCTATTTGTTTCTCTAATTTAACATTTTTTAATTTATACTCCTGTAATGTTTTGTCTAATTCTTTTTCTTTTTTACTAACGATATTTAAAATTTTTATTGTTAAAAATCCTTGTACTCCTTCATTAATTTTATTATATATTTCTATATTTAATTTTCTTATTTTATTTATAATATCAACTGTTTCTTTATTAATAAATATAGTTACTATATATCCTATAACATACAATACTATAATAATTAAAGCTATTTTTAAATCTATAAACATTAAAAATATTGCAATTATAGAAAATCTTATTAAACCCATAAAAACCATTTCAGTTATTACTTCAGCAAATATTGCACCTGCATCATTTGCATCTGTTTGTAAAAATTGTAATATCACTCCAGTATCATTATCATCATAAAATTTTGCTTTCATTTCTTGCATCTTATTAAATATTTTTTCTCTTAAATCCCTTTGAATTTTTCTTTTCAATATTGACCTAATGCGACAATGTTTAAGTGTCATATAGCATGATATTACAAGGAATATTATATATACACAACTCCATATAATTAATGCTCTTATATTTTGATTAGGAATACTAATATCTACTATTTTCCTTGTTATATATGGTATAAATATTACATCCATAATTGCAAATACTATAATAATTATAAATAATATTATGAATTGCTTATGATATCCAGATACTTTATACATTTCTTTTAATTTTTTCTTTTTTTCTTTCATTTTACTGCACCTTATATTATATTTTCTTTTATTGTTATTAAATTTCTATAATTTTGACTCCTAGCAAATAATTCCTTATGACTTCCTTTTATGGTTGTTTTTCCATCTATATAGATTATATTATCTGCATAATTTATAATTTCTAAATCATTACTAATATATAACATTGTTTTATCCTTATAATTATCTTTTAAATTAGTTAAAAGATGTTTTTTGGTATTATTATCTAACTTATTAAAAGATTCATCTAATATTATAATTGGTTTGCTACTTGCTAGACCTCTTGCAAGACATATTCTTTGCTTTTGTCCTCCAGATAGCTTTACTCCTTTTTCTCCAATTAATGTTTCATATCCTTCTTTAAAATTATTAATATCATAATCCACCTCACAATTTGCACATATTTCTTTTAATTGTTCAAAAGGAATTTTTTTATTTAATTCTATATTTTCTAATATGCTTCCAGAAAACATATAAGCTTCTCCTAAAATTAATTCCATGTAATTTCTAATATTTTCTTTACTTAAATTTCTTAGATTATGATTATGAATGTATATATTGCCCTTATATTGGTAAAATCCTAAAATAGTTTTAGCAATTATACTTTTTCCACTTCCATTTTCTCCTATAATTGCAACTTTTTCTCCTCTTTTTATGATAAAGTTCATATTTTCTAATATCTTATGCTGATCAATATAAATTGAAACATTACTAAATACTATATCTCCATTTAAATCATATACATTACTTACTTTATTTTCTTCTTTTAAATTCAAAAACATATTTATTTTTTTATTTACTACATGAAAATCATCTATTATCTCTAAATTATTACCAAAACCGTAGATACAATCAAATATCTTTTCTGCCATATCTAACATTGCTACCAATGATCCCATTGTCATTCTTCCGTTTAATAATAGCTATTCCGCCTAATATGTATATAATTGGTGTTCGTAAATATGTTAGATGTTCTAAAGTAATATCATAAAATAATACAAACTTTATAAAACTGATTTCTTCATCACAATAATCTTTATTTAGCGTTTTATATTTTTCCTTTTCTTGTTTTTGCTTATTAAACATCCTTATAAATTTAAAATTACTTATATGTTGAATTGTCATGTTTAATAGTTTCTTTCTTTTAGTAATCATATTTTCTATATTTACGCTCAATTTTTTAAAATACCAAAATGAAAATAATAGCATTACAATAATTGCTAGAAATATATATATTGAAATTTCTAGGCTTAACGATATTCCTTCTTTGATAATTATTATGGATAAAAATAGTATATCTAATATAAGATTAAATTGGCTATCAAAAAATTTTGAATATGTATCTGCATCTTCATTTATTCTTTGCATTATTTCTGCTTTGTTATAGGAATTATAACTGTCATACTCTAAATTTAATAAATGATTAAATAATTTTGATTTTAAATTTATATTAATTGTTGATTTAAATTTGCCTGTTATACATTCTCTAAAATATTTTAATAGTTTTTCTATAAAATTTAACAAAATAATGATGATAGCAATAATTCCTAAATCATATAGATAATTTTGTTTAAAAATTGTTTTTATGTACATCGGTATTTCATTATAGTTATTAAATAAAATTCCATCTATTGCATATTTTATGCTCATTGATATTAAGAAAGATATATATGCAATTATCATACTTAATACGATTAATAAAATTAAATATATTTTTGTATTTTTTAAAGCTACTTTTAGCATTTTTACTTTCAACTAAAAACCTCCCTAAATATATATTTTTATTTTATATTTTAGGAAGGTTTTTTTATTAATTTTTTTGGTTTCAATTTTATTAACTTATTTTATAGGAATACAAAGTTCACATTCATTTTCATAATAAATTTCTAATTCTGGATAATTTAATATCTCCGTATATTGTGATGATGGAAGCCATTTTGTATATATGGTATTAAAAAGTTTTAATATATCTGCTTGTTTTTTTGTTTTTAATTTAAAACATGCCCAGGTTGCTTTAGGAATTTCTATATGTATAAAACCTTTATTTGGTTTTTTCCCCAATATATAATATTGTAGAGAATTAGTTAATTCATTATTATATATTTCTTTTGTAGCACCATAGTATAGTTCTTTCCCATCACTATTATTTATAATAAAATCCAGTATTTTTTCTTCTTTAGCTTTTTGAAATAATTCTCTTATTTTCTCATTTTTTGAATTTTCTATTACTCCTGTTGTTATTCCATATAAGTTCTGCCTATCTAAATTTATAATTCTATATTCTAACTCATCAATAGTATCTATCGTAGGTTTAAATTCTATTTTAGGAAATATTTTTATCGACGTGCTAGTTTTTCTTAAGGTTTGAGGACTTACTCCATGCATTTTTTTAAATGCATTAGTAAATGATATGGGAGAATCATATTGATATTTTAAGCTTAAGTCAATTATTTTTATATTTGTTGATACTAATTCTTCTGCTGCTTTACTTAATCTTCTTTTTCTTATATATTCTGTTAGAGTAATACCAGTTAAAAAGGTAAATATTCTTTGTAGTGTATAACTGGATGTACCAATAATTCTAGCCAAATCTTTGTATTTTATTTCCTGTGTTAAGTTTTTCTCTATTTCTTCTATTACATTATTTAAATTATCATAATAATTCATTACTTATTCCTCTATTTTTTATACTTATTATAAAATTTGTATACATGATATTAATATTATACGTAATTTTTTATATGATTACAAGTTTATTTGCACCAATAATGTTTATAAAAAAATCAACCAGATTTTTATTTCTGATTGATTTTCATATCATATCTGTTCAATTAGTTCGAACAGAAACGTCGTTGGTGCGGATGAGAGGACTCGAACCTCCACGCCGTTGGCACTGGTTCCTAAGACCAGCGCGTCTGCCAGTTCCGCCACATCCGCATTTCTATTAACAAGATATATATTAGCATATTTTATCTTTCTTTGTCAATACAATTTTTACATATTTTTAAAATAAGCTTATATTGCTAACCTTTTGCTAACCGTTTAATTTACTTTTATTAATTTATCAAACATATTAGCTACTTCTTGGTCTGCTTCCTTGTATAAGTAAGAATACAAATCTTTTTTTCTTTTCATATTACTTAATATATTTTTTAGTTTAAAAAAAGAAGCAAGTTTATTTGCTTCTCAAAAATAGTACTAAAAAATACTCACTTTCACCTATCTTACTAACAAATATTTTTATCTATTTTTTATTTATCATAATAATTATTTTTTTATTATTATGAAAAGGACATAACTTGTTCCTATATATTTATGTGTCTTTTCATATATTTTTTGGTATTTAAATCGCCCTGTGCTACGCTACGCATAGCACATTTCCTTTGCCAAGAAGTCCTAAGGCCTTCTCGGCAGGCACTATTTTATATTCCTAACTCATATGCTGTTTCTTCTGAACTTCCATCTCCTGCTACTACTTTGATATCAGATTTTAGAGATATACAAGGACGAAACCCACGCTCATAGCTGTAGCTATACGTGCGGCCATCAGACTCCACACCGCACAAGAAGTAGTTGTACAAGTCGCCGCTGGTATACACATAACGCACATTGAAATTGAAACCTGGCGAATACGAAGACAAAGTACGGGATGCTAACCAGTAAACTTCTTTTGTTGTCAATATATTAGCTGCTTGCATTGCTGTTTGGTCTGTTGTATAGTTTTCATCTATCCATTTTTGACATCCTGTATCTCTGCTTGTCCATCCACTTGGCAATGTATAATCATCTGGTATAAAAAAAGTTCCTTCTACTTCTGTATTTTTTGCATTAAATTTTCCATCTGTTCCTATTGTTGGTACACTTCCTACACATCTTCCGTCTAATGCATATGAACTACTTTGTGCATAATATTCTGCTTTTTCATTTAACATTGCTATTGCATTATTATAATCGTTCATTGATGTTTGAAATGCTACTAAATCATTTTCTCCATCTGTTCCCAATGTTACATCTTCGATATTTTTATCTGATATTATTTGTAATCCATATGTGTCATCATTATATAACACTCTAAATGTTACTACTCCATTTTCTCCTACTGAACTTATTCCAGTATTGTATTTTACATAATCTCCTGGTTGGGCCACACTTGCTAATGTTTCATAATTTGTACTAGGTGTATCTGTACCACCACTACTTCCTGTTCCACCTATTATATTATTTATTGTATTTTCAAAGTCTGATAACCCTGCTAGTTCTCTATCCTGTGCTTCCATATAATTCTTTCCTGCCATCTCTGCTGTTCTAAATATTCCATTCTCTCCTAATGTTAAATTTATTGTTACTCCCGCTAGTATTAATAGCACAATTATTGTTATAATTAATGCTATTAATGTGATACCTTTACTATTTGTCTTTTTACTTAACAATTCATATTTACTTTTTGATTTTAAATTTTTCTTCATTTTTTCTTTTTCCTCCGTTTTCTTTCTTATTTTTTTGCTTTTGCATTTTTTTACTTTTTATTCATTATGCTATTTGTTTAACAGACTTTTAAACTTCAAATTTGAAAAAAACGCATTGAAAGTAATTTGCTTTAGATATTCTTAAATAATTTTATGGAAAGTGTTCATTTTTAATGGAAGGGTGCCATAAAATTATTTTAGAATATCTTAGTAAATTATCTTGAACAAGTTTTTTGATAAATTTAAGTTTAAATTCTGTTAAACAATTCTTTCCTACTTTATGATACAATTTTATATTTACTTCTATTACTTGTCAAGCCTTTTTATATATCTTTTTTCTCTATTTTAAAATAAGCTTTTCCAGATAAGGTTTTTAAATAACTTTGTAAGAAAACAAAAAGAAGCCTTTAAAGACTCCTTTTTGTTTTCTTAATGTGATTTATTATTATATTTATAGCTACTACACATTGATTCATCTGGGTTAGTTGTCTTACATTCTTGAACTGGTGTAACCATTATTTGTTCTAATGTACATTCTTGTTCTTTGTTTTTGTTGTATTTACAGCTTGTTACAGTACAATTTATTTTTTGCTTATTATCCATAAAAATAACCTCCTTAGAATTATTATCAATAATAGTATGTGTAAGTTAGTTATTTTTATTACATGGATATTTTATGTACTAATTATTATTTCTTTTTTTCTTCTAATTCTTTTATTTCATTTCCTCTTGAACAACATTCTTGTGAATTCTTAAAACTTAAATACCAATTAAATCCATTTTGATTTTTTTGAATACTTTGTACTCTTTCTTCTAATTCACAAAATGTCTGTGGCATAGGTACTATTAAAGGCTCATTTGGACACCAGTTTGCAGGAGTTGCTCCCTTATTGCAATCTGCAATTTGTAGTGCTTCTAATAATCGTAATATTTCGGGTATACATCTTCCTACATTCATAGGATATACGAGAATTGCTCTTACAATACCTTTATCATCTATTATGAATACATTTCTTACTGTTTCTGAATTACTAACATCGTTTGAAATCATTCCATATTTTCTTGCAATGCTACCATTTCTATCTGCAATAATCGGAAATGGAATTCGTATTCCTGTTCTACAATAAATGTCATATACCCAGGCCAAGTGTGAGGCATTGCTATCTACGCTAAGTCCTAATAAACAAGCATTTTTATCTCTAAAATATGTATCTGCTTTTGCAAATGCTATCATTTCAGTTGTACAAACAGGTGTAAAATCTCCTGGATGAGAAAATAGCACTACCCATTTTCCCTTATAATCATTTAAACATATATTTCCCATTGTCGTAACAGCTTCGAAATCTGGTGCAAACATTCCAATCCTAACGTTTCCATTCATCATAACTTCGTAATCCATAAAATAAACTCCCTTCATATTTTTGTATATAATATGAAGAGAATTATTTTTTTGTGAATTCATTCATTTTTTTATTGTCTTTGTTATCATATTAATAATTAATTATTACTTTTTACTTTTCTATTATTAATTTTTTATTTTTAATACTTAATACTCTATTTTCTATTTTTAATTTATATTTTAATTAATCATTTAATCATGTCTAATATTTCTTGTTTACTTATTACTCCTACAGATTGATTAACTAATTTACCATTATTTATCACTATAAGTGTAGGTATACTCATTATATTAAATGCTCTAGCTAATTCTTGTTCATCATCAACATTTACTTTTCCAACTTTGACCTTTCCATTTATTTCTTCTGCAACTTCATCAACTATTGGTGATAGCATTTTGCATGGACCACACCAACTAGCCCAAAAATCTAATAGTACTGGTATTTCTGATTTTGATACCTCTTGTTCAAAATTTTTACTTGTAATTGTTAATACTGACATATAATCCTCTCCTTTATTTAATTTTATTTATATTTTGTATTAAAATATCTTTATCAATCATTCCCTGATATTCAGTTATTATATTAAAATTTTTATCAATAAAAATAGTGGTCGGGAATCCAGTTATTCTATAATTTTGTATTGCTTCTTCTTCCATATCATAATAAACTGGAAATGTATATTTTTCTTTTTCTACAAACTCTATTGCTTTTTCTTTCATTTCTTGCATTCCATCTGTTGCGTTTACCATTAAAAATATAACATTTTCTTTTTCTTGTTCATATACTTCATTAAAGTCTGGCAATTCCATTTTGCATGGATTACACCAAGTTGCCCAAAAATTTACAACAATTGGTTTTCCTTTATAATCACTAAGATTTATTGCATTATTTTCTTTATCATATACTGTAAAATCAATTGCAAAATTTGCATCTTGTTGTTCTTTTTGTCCTTCTATTTGTTCTTCTTGCATTTGATTAATATATTCCTTATTGTTATTTTTTATATTATAATAAAGAATATTTGCTCCTATTAATATTAAAATAAATACGATTATATATATTACTAATTTGATCTTATTATTCATTTCATAACTACCACCTTTTTTAAAATGTTAGAAATGCTAAAAAACGTTCCATAAAACCTGTTATCATAAGAATACCTATTGCTATTAAAAATACTCCTGCAACTTTATTTATTATTTCATAATGTTTTTTTATAAAGTCAATTGTTGACCTTAATTTGTCTATCAAAAATGCACTAATAAGAAATGGTATTCCTAATCCCAAAGAATAACAAAGTAACATACTAATTCCTTTAAACATATGGGCTTGTACTGTAGCAAACATCAATGCTGAGCCTAAAAATGTTCCTATACAAGGTGTCCAGCCAACAGCAAAAATTATTCCAAATAATATAGAAGATAAAAAACCAGTTATTTTAATATTTATATTTAACTTTTTAGTACGATTAATTATTGGCATGTTTAATACATCCATAAAATTCAAACCAAATAATATTACTATTATTCCAAATACTATATTTATTATTCTGTTATATTGTTTTACAAACATTCCTAAACTTGAAGCAAATGCTCCTAATAATACAAAAATAATTGTAAATCCAATTATAAAACCAATTGCATTTTTTATAAGTTTTTCCTTACTATCTTCTTTTTGCCCTGCTAAATATGAAAAATATAGCGGTAGCATAGGTAGTAAACAAGGAGATATGAAAGTTATCAAACCCTCCATAAATAACATTATATATTCCATTTTTCACCTTTACTTTTTTCTTATATATTTTATTGCATCTAGTCCAGCTACTGCTCCTTCATACACAGCTTTTGAAATTTGTAATAAACCTCCTGTACAATCTCCACAAGCATAAAGTCCTGGCACATTTGTCTTCATATTTTTATCTACTACAATATAATTGCCATTAGTAATAGCTCCTAGTTTTTTAGCTAAATCTGTACTTGATGCTACTCCAAGTGCAATAAACACTCCTGAAGTTTTAAGGTTTGAATTGTCATTAAAAACAACTTCTTCTATAACTTCATTTCCTCTAAAATGGTTAATTGGCTTTTCTAATAATTGTATTTTTTCTAAATCTGTATTTCTATTTTCCACAATTTGTTCTCCATTAGTTAGAATAGTTACTGAGTTTGCTACTGGTAATAATTGTTTTGCTTCTGATATTGCATAGTCCCCGCTTCCCAACACAGCTACATCCTTATTTTTATAAAAAAATGCATCACAGATAGCACAGTAACTAACGCCTTTTCCTTCAAATTCTTTTATACCCTTTATTGTAGGTACATTTCTTCTAGCACCTGTTGCAAGGATTAAAGTTTTTGCTTTGAATATTGAGTTTCTAGTTTTTACTATATATTCTCCATCGAATTCTAGTCCTATTACTTCATCTGTTTCAAGCTCTACTCCTAACCTTTTTGCTTGTTCTATCCCATTTATTAGTAATTCTTGCCCAGAAATAGTATTTTTAAATCCATAGTAATTATCAATTTCTTTTGTTTTTTCTAATGCTCCTCCATCTTTTCCTATAACTAGTACTTTTAAATTAGCTCTTTTTACATATAAACTTGCTGATATTCCAGCAGGTCCTTTTCCTATAACTATACAATCATAGCTCATAAATTCACCTTCCGCTTCTTTATAAGATATGCAAATTACAAAATTTTATTATTACCAATACTTTATTAGTTAGCTTTTTCTTCATGATATTCTTTATCTGTATTAACATTCCAAATATTGTCTCGCAAAGAAACTCCTTCTTTTATATTTTTTGCTGCTTCAATAGCTGTAACCATTGAGTGGTCCATATTATTATATCTATGTTGTCCATTTCTTCCAATACAATATAAATTATCTATTGTATTTAAATAATTTATTAATTTATCTATATCTTTATAAGTATCAAAATATGCAGGATATGCTTTTTTAATTTTTTCTCTATGTGAATCTTCAACTTGTTCTTTAGTTATAATATTCATAGAAACTAATTCATCTATAGCAAAATTAATAAATTCTTCATCTGACATATTCCAATACTTGTCCCCTTCTTGACAAGTATACTCAAGTCCTATCCATACTTTATCTTCTGGATTTTTTACCAAGTATGGAGACCAATTATTAAATATTTGTATTCTGCACATTTTAACTTCTGGCTCTTGAACATATATCCAACAATCTGGGACTATATTTCCTAAAGTTTTTATATCTGTTTTATTTTCTAAATTCAATTTATCTACAAGTAGTCCTACTGTTATAAAATCTCTAAATGGCAGACCTTTAGCTATGTCTTTTATTTCGTTTGGTACATCTATTCCTGTAAATCCTGCAACTAAATCATTTAACGGCATAGTAGATACAAATAAATCACCTGTTAATATTTCTTTTGTTCCATTAACATCACACTCTAGAGAAACTATTTTTCCTTCTTTAAAATTTATTTTTTCTACTTTATATCCTTTTTTTAATATTGCTCCTTCATCTTGAGATTTTTGTGCTAAAGTTTCCCATAGTTGACCAGGTCCATATTTAGGATACCAAAATTGTTCTATTAAAGAGGTTTCTACATTACTATTATCTCCTTTTTTTCCAAATGCTTTTTTAAACATGTCCTTTATTATAGCTGTTATAGATATTCCTTTAACACGTTGAGCACCCCAATCAGCAGAAATTTCACTTGGATGTCTTCCCCATAATTTTTCTGTGTATTTTTCAAAAAACATACTATATAAAACTTTTCCAAACCTATTTATATAGAAATTTTCAAGAGATGTTTCTTCTTTTTTGAAAAATATAGATTTTAAATAACTGAATCCTGCTTTTATTGTTCTTATAAATCCCATATTTTTTAATGTTTCCATTTTCATTGTTATAGGATAATCAAAAAATTTCTTTAAATAATATATTCTAGAAACTCTATGCCTTACTAGCATTACATTATCTTCAGTATTTGGATTAGGTCCTCCTTCTACAAGTGGTTTTTCTCTTCCTAATTTTTCATCATCAAATGAATTTATACCTTGTATAGGCATTAGTTCTTTCCAAAAATTCATAACTCTTTCATCTTTAGAAAAGAAGCGGTGTCCTCCTATATCCATTCTATTATCATTATATTTTACTGTTTTTGATATTCCTCCAATATCTTGTGATTCTTCTAATATTGTTACTTTATATTCTTCCTTCTTATCCTTTAACAATTCATATGCCATTGTTAATCCCGCAGGTCCTGCACCTATTATTATCACATCTTTTTTTTCCATTATAACCTCCTTTCAAGATAATTTGCTCTAAAAATTTTTTTCAAATAAACGCTATCAGCAATAATTATAAAGCTTAATATTAGCAATCTTAAAATTAGTTATAATTTTTATGGTGATATTGGCTGTAATTTATCTATTAAAACATATATAGCTTTCCTTGCAAAGAAATTCCATATAAAAACTAATCCTGTAGAAATAATTTTGCTTAACATATAGTATAATCCTAATATAGAAGTAAACAACCACATAAATAAAGTATCAAAACCTAAACCTAATACTCCAATTATGGCATATGTTATAAATTCAAGTACCAAGTTTAAATTATTTTCTTTTGAAAATACTAACCATTTGCTTAATATGTAATTAGTTATTAATCCGAATATAAATCCAATTACATTAGCAATTAAATAATGTATATTTAGCCATTCCTTGAAAATAAATAGTGAGCCTATATTTACAATGGCTGCAAATCCACCTACAAATAAATATCTAAAAAATTGCAATTTTATATTTTCAGTTTTTTCTAGAACTATTTTATAAAATAGATTTTTCAACTTTCCTATCTCCTTTAAATATGCCTAATGCATATATAATTAGTAATAACACACTTTCTACTGAACATAAAAATAGTCGTTCTTGTTCAAATGGTGCTTTTACAATTAATGCAAATATATTTGAAGCAATTAACACTGAAAAAAATGCTACATACCAATTTATTTTTTTGTTTTTAATTAAATTATAAACTAAATATATTACTGATACTATTATCATTACATAAATAACTGCAAAATTTATAGGTAACAATATATGACCAATATCTTTATATCCAAAATTAGAATTTTCTATATCTACATATGTTGTACCTATATTCAATGTTGAAACATAAAATACCTTATTTATTAAATACTTATTATAATTTGGATCATTCTTAATTGCTGAACTTGCAAAATCTTTCTTTTCTTCTTCTGTGTAATTATTTTTAATTTTTCTCCATATTGTCCAAACGTTTTGAGTATTATTTTCTTCTTCAAAAGCTTTATCTATAGCTTCAACCATTTCTTTATTATCTGCAAATTTATATGATTTATTATCTAAAGCTGTTATAAAATTATTTACATATGAAATACCTGATACAGAAAACACATTATGGTTTATTTTCATAAGCCAACAGTAGCCAAGAATTAGTGCCACACATATTATACATGATATTATGCCTGTCAAATTATTTTTTAATTCATTTTTATTAAATATAAATCTTAATAGCCAAAATAGTATATAAATTGGTAATAAATATATATATGAAGGTCTCGTCATTATCATTATAAATATAAGACCTACTATTAATCCTGCTAATATATTGTTTGATTTTTTTATATATTTTAGTGTAAAAAATATTAGTAATGCCATTTCTAACATAGCTAGTGATTCTGTTAATATGACTGTATTCCATAAAATAATATTAGGACATATTCCAAATATTATAGTAAAAATTGATAGAATTAGTGTATTATTTGTTATTTGTTTAATTGAATAATAAAATAATATAATTGTTATAATAAATAAAATTTCTTGAACTATTACTACATTTCTTATGTAATTTTCTTGTCCACTTATTAGTTTGATTATTTTAATAAAATAAGGATATACTGGTGTTCTTTCCTCATCAACTTCTCCATTAAGAATATTTTCATCAAATTCTAAGTATGTGTTACTATCTCCTGCAAGTGTGTATTGA
The DNA here is from genome assembly GCA_944390975.1 of uncultured Clostridia bacterium. Classification (GTDB taxonomy): domain Bacteria; phylum Bacillota; class Clostridia; order TANB77; family CAG-508; genus RGIG8482. The sequence goes on from CALXRX010000003.1 coordinate 36,672, forward strand.
TTTACTGTACTGTAAATTATTACTTGGCAAAGTATGCAAAAAATTACAATAAATATAATATGCTCTTTAAATAAATTAATTATTTTATTCTTCACTCACATATCAAACCCTTCAATTTCTTTTATATTAGAATTCTTCTGCAAAACCTTTTTGTAATTTATTAAATATTAAGTATCCAACTATACATAAAATAATTGACAATACAAGTATTATTCCTAAAATTTTTAAATCAGGCATGGTTTGATTATAAAATATATTTCTATATGCTGTTATTATATGAGCCATAGGATTTAGTGCCATTATTCCTTTAAATTCTGGTGGTATTGAGTCTAGAACATATACAATTGGTGTTGCATAAAAAGCTACTTGTAATGCTATAGCAATTAGATGTTCTAAATCTCTTAAATAAACAGTTATGCTTGATACTATAAAACTAATTCCTAGGGATAAAATATATTGTATTAATAATATGAATGGATAAAATATTATGTATTTGCTAATTCCTACACCATAAAATATAACAAATGCAAGTATTATAACCGTTGATATTAGAAAATTTATTGTATTACTTGTTACTACAGCAATAGGTAAAATTTCTCTTGGGAAATATACTTTTTTTACAATATTTCCATTTGCTATCATAGTAAATGCTGCTTGTGATACTGTTGTAGTAAAAAATGTCCATGGTATAAGTCCAGTACACAAAAATACTACATATGGTTGTGGTCCATCTTTTAAAATAAGCGGGAATATTACAGCATATACTGCTAGCTGTAATAATGGATTTAAAAAAGACCATAATATTCCTAAAAATGAGTTCTTATATCTTCCTCTAATTTCTTTTTTTATATTAGTTTTTAACAATTCTCTATATTGATATATATTTTTAAATACGTTCACCTTTTTCTCCTTTCACTTTAGTTTTATTAAGCTGTTTCCTTCAAATATGCTTCTACTACTGTTTTTGTATCCCCATCCATTTTAATATGCCCGTCACATAACCAAACAGCTCTTGTACATAATTGTTCTACTGAATGCATGCTATGAGTAACAAAAACCATTGTTTTTCCTTCTTCTTTTAAGCTTCTCATTTTATCAAAACATTTATCCTGAAAATGTTGGTCTCCAACTGATAATATTTCATCAATAAGTAATATTTCAGCATTTACATTTATTGCAACAGAAAATGCAAGTCTCATATACATTCCTGATGAATATGTTCTTACAGGATTATCAATAAACTCTCCTAATTCTGAAAATTCTATGATATCGTTTACTCTTGCATCTATTTCCTTTTTTGTTAATCCGAAAATTGAAGCATTAAAGTATATATTTTCCCTTCCAGAAAAGTCTGGATGAAAGCCTGCACCTAATTCTAAAAGTGAAGTTAATTTACCTTTTGTTGTAATTTTTCCGGTATTAGGATATATTATCTTTGTCATAAGCTTAAGTAGTGTTGATTTTCCACTACCATTTGTACCAATTAATCCAACTACTTCTCCTTTTTTTATTTCTAAATTTATATTTTCTAAAACTACATGTTTTTCTTTTCTATTTCTTTTGAAAAATAATAACTTTTCTTTTATAGTATTTGCTTTATCGTAATATATATTAAAACTTTTAGTAACATTTTCTACTGAAATAACTGTTTCTTTTTCTTTCACTTCTTCACCTTCTTATAATTTAAATAATCTGTTAATCCTTAATCCATAAAATAGTTTTTTAGCTAATCTTCCTGGCCTTGAATCAACTAACCTATTTATTCTTCTCATTCTTTCTTCCATATATGGATCTACATTGTTTTGTGTTGGCTGCCCAGACATAAATGTTGGATTGTTCCAGTAAAATGGTTGCCCATTTGCAAGTAAAAGCATAAACACTTCAACAGCATATTTTCCATATAATTCTGGATAATTCCTACTTAAAACATCATATAAATAAATTCTCATTTTTTTATTAAATTGTCTTGCCATTGAATTTTTTCTAACTCTATATATGTTTAATTCTTCTGGTATAGATACACCTAAACAACCATGATTTGCAAGAGATACCCAAGCATCATAGTCTTCCATTCCATATTCCATTTCTATCCTATTCTTTCCGAAATTTAAAAAGTCATTTTTTCTAATTACAGGAAAGGCTGCAAGCATATTTCCACATAATAAATAAGGAATATGTGTATTAAATGTTGCCCATGTATAATCATTTCCTTCAAAATATTTTACCCAGCTATATACATACGAAACATTATTATATTGATTTAATATATTTACTGCTTTTTCATAAAATGTCTCTTCTATTTTGTCATCTGCATCAATGAATGCAACAAATTCTCCTTTAGCAGCTTCTGCACCTACATTTCTTGCATTTGCAAGCCCTTTGTTTTTAATGTTTATAATTTTTATTTTTTTATCATTTTTTAATTCTTCTAATGCTTCTATACTTTCTTTTTTATTGCTTCCATCATTAACAATAATAATTTCATAATTTTTATAAGTAGATTTTTTTATACTAAGTATAGTTTCTTGTATTGTTTCTCCAAGATTATAATATGGAATTACAATTGATATAAGCCCTTTTTCACCTTCATAATTTTTATAATATGAATCCTTTTTTACCTCTTGTACAAATGGGAACTCTGTTTTACTTGTTTTCTTATTTTTAATAACTTCTTCAAAGAATTCCTCTCTTTTTCTTAAATTTCCTTCCATATTACATAATTCATGAATTCTTTTCTTAGCATTGTTTCCCATAGTTTCTAAGTCTGATTTAGACATATTTAATAATTCTTCTAGCTTATTAGAAAAATCATCTTCTATATCCCAATCAAATATAATTCCGTTTTTCCCAGAAGTTTCAACCATTTCTGCTTGCCCACCACTTTTTGAAACTAGCACAGGTTTTCCTAACCACATTGAATATATGCAGGTATTAGGAAAGTTTTCATACAAAGATGGAATTGTTACAGCAGTAGCAGAAAGTATGTGAGGTATTAACTCTAAATGTGGTACTGAATTTCTTAATTCTAAATTGTCTTTTTCTATATATTCTTTGTATTCTTTTTTTATTGCCTCTCCAATATAAGTTCCTTTGGGATCTAATATTGTATCTCCACCTATTATTTTTATTTTGAAATCTAATCCTTTATCCCAAAGTTTTTTTGCTCCTTTTAGCATTTGTATAACACCTTTTCTATATTCTGTTCTTCCAAAATATAGTATGGTTTTCTTTTCTTCATTTACTTGTACGTCTTTATATTTTTCTATTTCTTCTTTATCTATATCAAAAGGTAAATTTATTACTTTAATCGGTTTATCTGGTACAAGATATTGTAATTTATCTGCTAAAAATTGGCTTGGACATACAAGTGCATCTGCACCTTTTATACAAAACTTTTCCATTTCTCCTATCCAATAATATGGATGTTCGTATCGGTTAAATTGATTAATTCTTAGAGTTTCAAAAGCAGGTGTATGCAAATGTACAACAATAGGTATATCTTGCAATTCTTTATTTAATAAATATTTATTTTGTATTAGATATTGCCCCAGTGCATTATATTCTTGAGTTTCAATTAAATCAGGTTTTCCATCAATTTTCATTAATTCCATTATTTCTTCATAATATTGATATGCTAATGCATTTTCATATCCTAAATATTTATAATATTCTGCTTGTCCTTGCTTAAATCTTAATACTTTATACCCTTCTTTTGTAGTTTCAATTTTTGTATTATTATTACCTCTAACAATTACTGTAATATCATGCCCAGCTTGTGCGAACATTTTTGCACAATTTTCTACATATGTGCCAATTCCTCCTCCAAATTCAGGTGCAAATTCTCCTGTTAGAAACCAAATTTTCATTTTCTACATCCTTTCATTTTTTATTATTGCTAAATATACTTTTTATTTTTCTAATTATTCTATTATGTATTTTTTTTGAATTTTTAAATTTTTCTATTTCTTTTTGCATTCCTACATTATCTTGTGTGTATTCAAATTCTTCGATGGTTAATTTTGAAAAATTTTCATTAATTTCTTTTAATATTTCTTCTTTGTATATAGTATCTTTTGATACATATATTTCATTTATTTGTCTTGTTTCTATAATGTATTTAATGAAACTTAACCAATATTCTTGATTAATAAAAGTTGTTAAATCAAATACTTTTGCATATTGTTCTATTTTTTGCCTATCTATATATTTAGAACTTAGAAGTGTTATAATAGTAATATCATAATCATTTGATTCTAAACTTGATATCTTGTTATAATATTCTTTGTTAAATTTTAAATTTGGTAATATATATAGTATTCTTTTTCTTTTTAACTTTTTATTAAAATCTTTATTTTCCCAATTTAACTCTTTTTTGGGTAAGATGCTTTCTTGTATTGGATATATTTTTGCTTTTACTTCTTTTGTTATTTTATCTGCTTCTTTTTTTATGTCCCTAAGTCTTAATTCATTTTCTTTATTTTTATCATCATTTATATTTGTTAATAAACTTTTTGTACATCTTCTATACCAAAAACCATAAAAGTTCATTTGTACTGGAAAATATCCTTTTGCAAGCATTCTAAGCCATAAATGCCAATCTTCATTTACATATCTTTTTGCAACACCATATCCATTTAACTCTAAAATTTTATCTTTTCTAATTAGTGCTGTTGCAGTTAATATGTTTTCTTTTTTCATTCTATTTTTATCAAATTTTACATTCCACAAATATTTATATATACCAAATCCAACTGAATTTGAATATGCCCATGTAGCATCTTTATTTGTTCTTAATGACCAATATGCTGTTTCTATATATGTATCTATTATCAAATCATCAGAATCTAGTGGAAGTATATAGTCAGTTGTAGCTTTAGATATTGCATAGTCTCTTCCTTTTGCTAGTCCTTCATTTTCTTTTTCATATATCTTTATTCTGTCATCTATTTTAGAAATTTTTTCTAAAAATTCTTTTTCATTTTCACCGTGTACTTCCATCATTTACTATAATCCATTCCCAAAAAGGAAATGTTTGATTTAGTACACAATTAACAGTTTGCATCATATATAAACTAGCATTATAGTATGAGGTTATAATGCTAACTAGAGGTTTACTATCTCCTTTTGCAATTACATCTTTTAGTTCTTTTCCAGGCTCTTTTTCATAATCAAAAAATACTTCTTCATCTTCCATATTAATTCCTCTTATTTTGATATTTGACATTATATCATATAATTATTTATTGTCAAAATTTTTCATGTTATCTTCAAAAAAATTTCTATATTTTTTTGAAATATTTTCCCAAGAATAATTTTTTATTCTTTCTAAATTTTCTTTAGACAACTCCCTAAGTATATTTTTGTTATTAATAATTTCTACTATCTTATTTTTTAATTCTTCTTTTGAGCGTTCATTTAATATATATTTTCTTTGCAAATCTCCTAAAGCCTCATTTACTATTCCTACATTTGTACTTACAATTGGTACTCCACAAGCCATGGCTTCAAGAATTGGATCTGGTGTTCCTTCTGTTTTTGAGGCACATACATATAAATTTATAGAATTGTAATATTCTGGCATCTTGCTAATTGGTATTAAGCCTTCATTTCTATCTGCTAAATGCATTTTTATTTTATATCCTTCTTGTACTAATTCATTTATTGCTGGTTTTATTATGTTTTTTACACCTTTTAGGTCATCGTCATTTTCTAAATCATTAAATTTACTATTTCCAACCCAACCAATAATGATTTCATCAGGGTTATTGAATCTTTCTAAGTTTTCTGGTTTAAACAAATCTAAGTTTACTCCATCTTGTAAAACACCATAAGGATTTGGTAAATCTTTTTGATTTATATATATTTCTTCTAATATTTGTGATGTAACAAAATAGTTCTTACAATATTTAAATATTTCTATTGTTCTCCAATATTCTGTTTTATTCAAATATAAATGGTCACAAATGGTCATTGTAATATTTTTATTTATTATATATTCTTGTATAAATTCGTTTTTGCTCATTCCCAAGGTTTGTATATATTTGTCCATCTCTTCTCTATCTATTAATGATAAATACCCTCTCCAAAAAAAATGAATTAAATCATATTCTTTGCATAGTATGAATAGTTTTATCATATTTCCTTCAAAAATGTCTCCTGGTATTATAGTAATATCATAATAATCTTCTAACTGTTCTTTTAGATTTTTAGCAATATTGTGTAATGCCCAACCCGTTGTGTCTATTATAAAAGCAAGTTTTGGTTTTCTTATATTTTTTTCCATAAGCAATTATCTCCTTATTATCTTTTTTACTTTGCTTAAAAATTTATAACTTCTAGAATATAAAATAGAATCTAGTTCGGCTCTAAGTGCTTTTTTCTCATTAATTAATTTTTCTTTTTGTTCATTATATTCTTTTTCTTTCTCTAAAAGTTTATTTGTAGCATTTTTTAAATTGCTTTTTACAAGTTCCAATTCTAATTCTAATTCATTTATTAATATCTGCTCTTTATTAATATTATCTTTTTCCATAGCTAGTCTCCCTTTTACTTAAATTTAATTTTAGTTGCTATTATTCCAGGAATATATAAAATTGTAAATAAAATTTTGTTGAATGTCCATTTAACATTTTTTAAAGCTTCCTTAAATTTTACATTTGTTAAACTTGAAAATAATATATAATGCTTTATTAAATACATTCTTTTATTAAAGTATATCCCTTTACAGTTCATGTCAAACATTTCTTTAAAATATTTATAATAGCCATATGGATATTTCTTAAAAGTCTCATTTATATTATTAGTATATCCTTCTGTTTGATATTCGCATATCATTATAGGTTCATTAAAGCATTTAATTTTATATTTTAAATCCATTTTATGGTGCATTCTAGCTTCTGTAATAAATTTTTCATTATTTTCCAGTTCATAACTATATTGTTTTCTAATTTTAGCATTGTATACTAAAGCTTTTTCTCCATCCTCACCCTGTTTAAAGTATAAATCAAACATTGTTGTTTCTTTTTCTTTAAATAAATTTCCTAAATTGCATTGGTTTTGGTCATATTTCAAATAACATAGAGCATATGTTTTTTCGTCTATTAGATGATAAGATTTATTTATTATATTAAAAGCATTTTCTTTAAAGTAATCATCTGAATCACATTCTATAATTAAATCTCCTGTTGAATATGGTATAAGTTTATTTATTGCTACCATTTTCCCACTATTTTCTTGACTATAATACTGAATATCAAATTTATTATCTTGTATAAATTCTTCTACCATTTTTTGTGTATCATCACTAGAGCCATCATCCATAATTAACCATTCTATTTCTACTTTATTAGTTAGATTTTTTACTATACTATTATATAATCTTTTAAGTAATTTACTTCTATTATAAGTTGCTGTTAAAATAGATATTTTCATAACATATCACCTTCTACGTTCTTAGTTCATATATGTTTTACTAGATTATTGCTTTTATTTTTTCTAATATTTTATCGTTATTATATTCTTCTTTTATATTTTCTTGTTTTTCATATTTTTCTCTATTTATAATAATATCTTTTAGTCCTTTATAAATTGCTTCTTCGTTGTTTTCTAAAACAATACTTTTTTTATAATTTTGTACAACTTCTTTTGCTGTTGTATTTGTAATAATAAACTTGTCTAATATTTTTGCTTCTTCTAAAACCATTGGATAACCTTCAAAATATGATAATAAACAGATATAATCTGCATTTTTCATAAAAACATATGGGTTTTCTTTTTCTCCCAATAAATAGAATGTATCTTCAACATTTTGCTTTTTTATTTGTTGTTTTAATTCATTTTCTAAAGGTCCTCCTCCAATAACATATATATAATGCTTAACATCGTCTTTTATTAGTCGTTCATGAATATTAATAAGTCTATCAAAAGCTTTTGCATTAACTAGTCTTCCTACAGATACTATATTTACTCCATCTTTTTTTAAAGAAATTTTACCCTCTTGGTCTGCTTTTTTTAATACTTTTTCTTTATTTATATAATTATGAATCACTTCTAATTTTTCACTATCTATTTTAGGATTTACTTCTTTAAATTTCCTTAAACTTTCACTACTAACTAATATAATCTTATTATAATTTTTATAAACATTTTTATTAATTATATTTTTTAATTTTGACTTAAATGAATTTCCAAATATTTTAGAAATATCTGTATGTACCCATGCAATTTTCTTAGTTTTTATATCATCTTTTACACTAAACAGTCTAGTAATAGGTCCTTCTAAAAAAGCTATTTCTGTGTCATAATTATTTTTTATATATTTATTATATATTTGTTTTTTGAATAATAATAGTCTTAAAGAAACTATTATTTTATTTAGTTTTGAAAATTCATTATATGATTTTTTATATAAACTTTTTACCTCAATATTTTTAGGTAAATCCTTCTCAAGTTCCCCTTTTCCATATAAAGTAAAAATGGTAATTTTAAATTCTTTTTCAATTTTTTCAATTATATCAATTAAAGTTCTTTCTGCTCCTCCAACAGTTAAACTTGTTATTCCAAATATTATTTTTTTCAAATATTTTACCATATATAATAAATAATAACTTTTATTTATTATACCTTTCTTCTAGTTTTTATTGTTCAATTCTTTTGTATTTATTATTAATAATGTACTTAAAACAATTACTATAATCATACTTGATGAATTAAAAAATGTATAACCTGATAGGAATGAAAATGCAAAACTGAAAAATAATCCAAAAAGATTCATCATATATTCTGCATTTAATTTGTGTCTATTTTTTATGCCTACAAATAGTCCATATATAAATATTGATAATAAAGGTACAAAATATAATATAAATCCTAAAATTCCGAAATTTAGTAAAAATGCTGGTATTTCCATTTCTAATATTAATTCGTTAAAATTAGCTTGAAATCCATTACCAAATAATAACAGCATTATATTAGATTGGTTTTTCACTAAATATATATTATAAATTAGCTGTTGTGCTCTCATATCATTATTAGCAATTTGGTATTTATTTGCAAAATTATATAAATCCATAATAGATTTTTTATTTGCTTCTGACATATATCCTTCTTCTAGTCCATTTTTTTCTATTTTTTCCTTAATTCCTAGTAATGCATTTGATATATGTGTTACTTCTTGTCCAGATTGTTGTACTTCTTCTAAATGCTGTCTTCTTTTTAATGTATTAGAGCCAAATGCTGTAACACCTATTACTACAATAATTATAACGCTTATGCTTATTATTAGTACATTTTTGTTTAATTGAATATGCTTTAAAATAGATGCAAGTAATTCGCTTAGTCCATACAAGAATAATACACAAATAAATCCAAATAAACCTACTCTAGTCCCTAGCATTAGTGTAGTATATATTCCTACTAATATTACTATTGAAACTGCCCAATATCTATATTTTCTTTCTTTTATCATTGTGAATATAATAAACATTGACAAAATTAAAATTGCACCAATACTATTTCCAGTTTCAAACCAACCTTTATATCCAATACCCTCTATATAAGTAGATGTAGATGTATTGGTAATAATTGATAACCAAATAGAAATTATATAAATACTTATAGTAATTAAAACACTTCTTTTTAGCTTATCTTTTGGTTTATCTTTAAATATATAAATATATATAAATAAATTTAATATCATAAATGAATAATTAACAATAAATTGTAATTCATTTATGATTCCACCAAAAGAACTTCCTGTTTTTATGTTATTAAATAACCATAAATGGATTATTGCATATATTGCATATATTAAAGCTACTAATATAAGTTTTAATTTTATTTTTTCTTTAAGGAATAAAATTAAAATTACAATTATGGGTAAAATTGGCCTAATAAATGTTGATGGAGAAAAGTTTGTTTCAAAAAAGCTTCTAAATAGAAAACTAGCAATATCTAATATTGGACATAATATAATTATTAAGCATAACAAATTTTCTAGATTTAATTTTTCTTTAATAAATTGTTTCATTATTACCTCTTTTAAAAAATTCTAAATATTAATGCATATATTCTATATGTAAATCTATTCACACTTAACATATATCTTTTTTTTAAATTAAGTTCTTTGTTTAATATCGGGTTTTCTTTACATAATGGGAATTTTTCATATAAATATACCCATGTTTTGTTTAACAATTCTTTCCTACATATTTTGTCTTTAATTTTACAAATTCTTTTAAAAGAACTACATAATAGCAATCTCATAAAAGTAAATTCTAATACATCTTTATAATCATCATATATTTTCTTTTCTTTGTAATATGATAGTACATTGTCTAATATTTTGAATATGTCTTGTGTTTTTTGGTCTTGAGTATTAATAATTGATTTCTTTCTTTGCACATAATATATAAGTGGCTCTTTTACAAAACTAACATTTTCAATATATGGTACTATTTTATAAAAAAATTCTACATCCTCATATACTAATCCTTTTGGAAATTCTATACCAGATTTATCTATTATTTCTTTTTTATATAATTTATTCCATGCAACAACTCTTGCTTTTTCTATCATTTCTTTTTTTCCATAATATTTTTGTCCTATATCTTTTTTATTTTTTCTTGGATATGACCAATAAAAATTACATTCAACCATATCACTATCTTCTTTTTTTGCTTTTTCATACATTTTTTCATATAAACTTTTTTCTACATAATCATCTGAATCTAAAAAAGCAATATATTTTCCTGTTGCATATTTCAACCCATAATTTCTTGCATCTGATAGTCCACCATTTTCTTTTCTGTAATATTTTATATTACTATATTTTTTTTCATATTCTTTTGCAATATCTGCTGAACTATCTTTAGAGCCATCATCTACTATAATTATTTCTATATCTTTTAGTGTTTGATTTACAAGTGATTCTAAGCATCTTCTTAAATATAGTTCTACATTATATACAGGAACAATTATACTTACTTTTGTCATATCTAATCTATTATCCTTTCATAACTTATTTTAATTTTAAGTACCATTTAATGTTTAAAAATAGTATTATTTTTTTTATTGCTTGTTTAAAATTATGTATTTGTATATTTTTAATCATTTTTCTCTTTTTTATTTCGCTAATATAAATATCTAAATCTTGTTTTTTTAAATCTTTTAATTTCAAAATTATTGCATTTGTATAATATGTTTTTACATTTTTTTCAGTTTCACTAGTTAAATTCTCTTTTTGTATAAACTCTAGCATTGTATCGTAATGTTTAAATACATCTTTTGTTTTTTTTATTGTTCTAGAATAATCCTCATTTCTTGTAATACTATTTGTAGTTTGCAAATAGCAATACCCATATAAATTAATTGAAACTACTTTTTTTGCTTTCAAAATTATAAGAGGAATTAACCCAAAATCTTCATGCTCTGTATCTGTTTTAAATTTAAAATTATTTTTTTTAAACAATTCTTTTTTAAATAAGTATATACATGGAGAATCTATCAAAACATCTGAAAATGCAAGTATGTTAAATGCTTTTTGCCCATCTACCTGGTCAAATGCAGGTCCATCTATTTTTTCTAGAATTTCCCCTTTTTCATTTACTTTTTCTAGTTTAAATTTTACAATATCCATATCTTTATCTATGTATTTTTCTAATTCTTCAATAAGATTTTCTTTAATATAATCATCAGAATCTACAAAAAGTATGTATTTTCCTATAGCTTTAGATATGCCAAAATTTCTTGTATCTGCAATTCCAGTGTTTTCTTTTTTATAATATTTTATTAAATTAGGATTTTCATTTTTATATTTTTGTATAATTTCTTCTGAATTATCATTTGAGCCATCATCTATAACTATTATCTCAATTTGTTCTTTGGCTTGTACTAGTATTGAATTTAAGCACTTTTTTAAGTATTGGCTTGTATTATATACTGGTACAATTATACTTAAATTTATCATTTAATACTTCCTATCTATATAATATTTTTAATTAATTATATGGTTTAATTTTTCCATTATTTCTTTATTATAATTTTCTGGATTAAACTTTTCTTTTATTTTATAACCATTTTGTATAAATTCCTTCATTGCTATATATAAATCTTTTTCATTCTTTTTTATTACTTTACCATATTTATTATTTATATCTTTCATTGCATCAGATATATTTGTAGTTATAATTGGTTTATTTAATATGAGTGCTTCTAAAAAAACTACTGGATATCCTTCATAATCTGAAGTTAATAATATGGCATCTGCTAATTTCATATATGGATATGGATTACTTTTAGCTCCTATGAATTCAATTTTATCTTGTAATTTAAATTTTTTAACTAGATTTTTATATAAATTAGTATCTTTTCCATCACCTACAAAAAGTATTTTAAAGTTTAGACCATCCTTTTTTAGAAACCTTGCCGCTTTTATTATTCTTGTTAATTTTTTTTGTAATTCGTCGTGTCGACCAATATTAACAAATGTATATGTGTCATTTTTTGTTTTAGTAATTTTTTCTTTTGATAATTCGATTATTTTATTATAATCTATTAAATTATTACAAAATATAACTTTTTGCTTTAATTCTGGATATACTTGTAAAAATGTTTGTGATGCTTTATTAGATACAAATATTATTTTTTTAAATTTTTTACAATGTAATTTTTCAAAAAAACTTTTTACTTTTTTCTTGTCTTTTTTAAATAATTCTAAATAATCAGCATGACACCATAGTGCATTGTTTTTAGATGCATTTCTTGCAACAAATGAGCCTACATAAGAATATGTTGCAAAAGAAGCGGAAAAATCATATTTATTTTTGTATTTTAATATAAATGTAATTCTTTTAATTAAATTAGATATCTTCCTTAGGATAATAATTTTATTTTCGTTTATTTTATATTCTACAATATTTATATTGGGGTTTAAATCGTTTAAAAATTTTCCTTGTTTTTTTTCTAATACTAATGTTATATCATATTGTTTATTTGCTAAATAGTTTAATAGTGTTAACAAGGATGTTTCTATTCCACCAATATTCATATCATATGCTGAAAATAATAGTTTCTTCATATAATTCTCCTTTTAATTTTTCCGACTTTATTTTATCATATAAGAATATAAAAATCTAGATAATTCAATATAAAAGTCGTTTTTCCGGTTACAGTTCAGACTATAAGTAGTTAATAGATAGATAATTGTATACGAAATAAGAGCAAGTATTTAATTACTTGCTCTTACTAATATCGTATTTCTTATGCAATTCCGTATTTTTTCTTGAATTTATCTGCTCTACCACCTGTTGTATTTAGTTTTAAGTTTCCTGTCCAAAATGGATGACATTTTGAACATACGTCTACTTTTATATCTTTTTTAGTTGATTTTGTTGTAAATACATTTCCACATGCACATGTTATTGTTGTTTCATTAAATTCTGGATGTAATCCTTCTTTCATTTTGTCTTCACCTCTTTCATTGTTTAATAAATTTACTATTTATTATATTAACATATATTTTTATTCATTTCAAGCCAATTTTAAAATTTTTATTTTTTTTCGTTGTTTTGGTTTAACATATATTGTGCTGAATTTCTTAATTCATCAAAAAATGGTAATTTATTTACTAATTTGAATGTTATATTAAATAAGCATGCAACTATTAATATAAAAAGACATATTTTTTTCCATAATTTAGCAGCCATAGTTTTTCCTCCATTTTTAACTCTCTTTATAATTATACTATATTTTATTTTTTTGTCAATATTATTAATTTTTTTGGTTACACTATTATTTAATAAAAGTCGAATTTTGGAGGTTAAAATGGAAAAAAAATATTTTTATATAATTTGCACATTAAGTATTTTTTTATTTTTTCTTACAGGTTGTAACGATAATTCTAAAACTACAAATAATACAAATGATGTTGTTGAAGCAAATAGATTAAGTAGTGATGTTACTATTCAAAACAATAATATAAATACACGGAAATAATATTGCAAAAAATGAAATACGACTTGGTGAACATGAAGCTAATCAGTTAAATGAACTAGAACTTGCTTCTTTTTCTACTAAACTTGGTGGTAAAGATACACCTAGAAGTCGCAACATTGGTATAACAACTTCTACTTTAAATGGTACAACAATTAATAATGGTGAGACATTTTCTTTTTGTAATACAATAGGTAATCCAACTGCTGATAAAGGCTATGAAGAAGCTGATTCATTTAATGCTGAAGGTGAAACTGTAAAAACTTTAGGTGGTGGGAACTGCCAAGTTAGTAGTACTTTATATAATGTTGTTTTACAAATTCCTGAATTGCAGGTAACAGAAAGGCATGCTCATATTAAACCTGTTCACTATGTCGAAAAAGATAAAGATGCCACTGTTGCTTATGGAAGTGTAGATTTTAAATTTAAAAACAATTCTGGTAGTACCATTAAAATTTATGCTAATTCAGATTTAAATAGTGTAAATATTAGAATTGTCAAATTATTAAAATGATTGTATTTTAAAAGGTTGCTTAAATTGCAACCTTTTAGTTATTTAATTATTTAAATTTTAGTAATTTTATTTTTTTATAGATAGTATTTTATATCTTGCTGTTCCTGCTGGTATTTTAAATTCTACTTCTTGCCCTTTTTTTGCTCCTAACAAAGCTGCCCCAATTGGTGATTCGTTTGATATTTTATTTTGTGATAAATCAACTTCTGTTGAGCCAACAATTGTATATTCACATTCTTCGTCAAATTCTAAATCTTTTACTTTTACAGTATTTCCTACTTGTACTGTTTTTGTATCTATTTCAGATTCATCTATTATTTTTGCATATCTTAGTTTTGTTTCTAATCCTGCAATTTTTATTTCATTTGCTGCTTGTGCATTTTTAGCTTCATCATATTCTGAATTTTCAGATAAATCTCCAAATCCTAAAGCTACTTTAATACGTTCTGCTATTTCAGCTCTTTTTTCTGTTCTAAGATATTCTAATTCTTTTTCTAAATTATCATATCCTTCTTGTGTTAATAGTACTTCTTTTTCCTCCATAATATAAGTCTCCTCCTTGTATAAATATATAATATTTGTTGAATTAATTTTTACATTGACACTATCTTAAGATAATTCTATTGTTTTGTCAATACTTTAAATAATTTTTTCTAATTTTGCTTGTACTCCATATTATTAATAATTCCATTCTTTCCTATTAAGTTAACTATTTTTATATCATCTTCTTTTATTTGTTTTATTATAAAATCATAGTTTTTTCCTATTATATTACTTTCATATAATAATTTTTTATCAAATTTCTTATATGTTTTACTATCAAATTTATTTTTATATATTATTTGATAATCGCAAATATTTATTCCATTAAATAGTTTTGTTTTTATATTTATTTTGTTTTTAATACTTATAATAATTGCTTTTGTGTTTATATTGAAGCTATTTATAGTTTCTTCATCAAAGTCAATATTTATAATTATTTTAGCTTTTAATAAACTTTTTCTTCTATTATTAGTTATTATAATTCCTATACCCATTTTTTCTTCTAAATATTTTTCTATTTTTCTAAAATGATTTATATTGTTTGTTACAATATTTATTCTTTTAAAATTCTCTGCAAAATATATTATATTGCTTTCATCTATGGCATTAGCATTATTTATTAATATAAATATTTCTTGTGTATGAGTTTGTTCTTTTTTTATATGTGAAATGTAGCTTACAATATCATAAAGTAAATAGTTAGATAGTATTTTCCCATCACAAATATCAATGCTATTTTTTAAAAGTGTGCTTTTTAATTCTTCTAAATCATTTAAGTAGTATGATAAAACTACAATTTTAGTATTTTTTACTATTATTTTTACTATTAAATTTATAATTGTTTTATTTTCAATTTTTTTGTATGGTAATATGCAAATTTTTTCTTCTTTTATTGTTAATACACAAAATACTTTTTTTATAAAGTATATAAGGTATTTAATAATTTTGGGTAATTTACATTTGTTATCGAATAATTCTTCTATATTGTCCAATTCTTTTATATATAATATGTCGTAAATAATATCACCTTATTTCATATGTTTTTTTAATTATATTTATTAAAATAAGGTTTTATTACAAAAAGTGCATTAAAAATGCACTTTAAAAATAATTTTGTTATACTAATTATATTAAATCTTCCATAGTTAATTTTGCATAATATTGAGGATTGAATTCTTCATCATAAGGTATTTCTGCAAATATATCTGGCATTTCCTCCTTAAAATATTTTAATAATGGTATCATTACTTGCCTAATTGCCGGATGAACATGCTTGTTAGCTCTTAAACTTAGTATGTGTTTCCATTCTCTTATATTAGCTGTCATAGTATATTCTGCCGCTACAGAATGTGGCAAAAGATTTCTACACATATCTGTTGTAGCCCCTAGCTTTTTCATTGCAATATATCCATTTTCTATTTCTTGCATTGTTTTTTTCCATGTTTCATACATTTCTTTATCTTCTATGTATATTGGGTTTATAAATGATATTTCATTTCCATATTTGTCTTTGTCATAGCTACAATATCTTGTTGATTCTATTGAAAAACTTGCAAAACGGTGTCTTGTTAAATCTTTATAAGATCCTAAATCATTATATATTCTAACAGTTATTTTTTCATGCTCTAAAACAGATTCATGCCCTCTGTTTATACAGTTTTTTAGTAAATTTTTATAACTGTCTTCACTTATTTTGTCTTCTGAACGGTAACATGTTCTACATGCTCTTTCTATTTTTTTCATTATAGTTTTTCCATCAAATTTCTCCACCTTTATCCATGGCTCAACTATTCTCATATCTATTACCTCCATTATTTTTTATTACAATAACTATATCAAAACATTCTTTTTTTTTCAACAAAAAAGAAGAAATAATTTTATATTTCTTCTTTAATATATTTCTTATTCTCCTCTTCCTTCTGGAAGTGCTGGTACATCTAAGACAACTTTGATTTTTAGTATATAACTTACCATTCTACCAAATTTACTACTTTTAATTCTTTGCCATAATGATGGTTTTACTTCTATTCTAGTTTCATTAATAAAGTTATCATTTTGGACTTCTTGCTCTGGCACAACATTTTCTACAACTTGTTTTGCTTCAACATTTTGTTCTTCTACTACTTCTTCATTGTCATAGTCTACTGGTGTAGGTATTACCTTTAATGCATCTGCAACTTCAATTCCTATATAGCTTAATGCTTTTGACCTATCTTCAATTCTTTCCATATCTATTTCAATATGTAAATTAGATTCTAAATTCACTATTCTTGCATTAATTAGTTTTACAGCATCTAAGTAATTTTGTGAAGTTGTTCCTTTTGATCTTCCAATTATTCCTAATGTATCTATTATATCTTCACCAAATTTAGTTTCTGCACTTTTTACTTTTGCTTTCCAATCTTTTTCTTTGTTTTGTACTGTTTCTAATAGTTCTTTTAGTTCTCCTGATAAAACTATGTTTTTTTCTCTTTGTCTTATTAATTCTTCAATTTGTTTTGTGTTTTCTTCAAATTGATTTGTTGCATATTCTATTAAACCATAAGCTGCTTTATATACAGTTTTTGGAAAATTCTTCTTTTTTGGATATTCAATTAAGTATGTTTTAATAGATTCAATTAAATCTTTAAAATATGTATCGTCATCTAATTGAACTATTTGTTTTTTACTATTTGGATTAATTAATTTTTGTACTTTATCAATGTTTGATAAAATCTTTTCTTCCGTAATTACCATTCTTACGTTTACTATGCCACTTTTAGACATTGTAAACCTCCCTCCTTTGTCCTACGTAATATTTCTAACTATTAAAATTATACATCTTTTGATAAGAAAGTACAATAGGATTCATAAAAATTCATATTTCATTTTCGTTACAATTTTATTACACTTTTTATATAAAAGTCAACATTATTTCTATATTTTTTATATTTTATTTATTTGGCTTAAAGAAAATAGACATGTATCATGCCTATTTAGCTTATTATTTGCTTTTAGATAAGCTTTTTAGTATTGAATTATCAAATTCTTTATATAAAGTGGGTATATCTATTTCTTTATTTGTTTTTAGTTTGTATACTAAGCTTGAACAAGTTAATCCAAATATTCCAGATGCCATAACAGCAGGATCTCCTTTTATTATTTCACCTTGTTCCATTCCTTCTTTTAATATGTTTTCTATTGTTTTTATGTATTCTATTACTTTATTTTTGCACATTATATTTCTGGCTTCATTTCCCCAAATTTGACTAAGTACTATTGTCATAAAGTCCTCATATTTTGCAATTACTTTTATTTGAATTAAAACAACTGCTCTTATTTTATCTATGTAATTTGATGCTTTTGAAATTTTTATATCAATACTATTTTTTAGTAGCTTCATGCCTTCTTCTACTAAAAAGTTGAATATTTCTTCTTTACTTGAAAAATGATAATATAATGTTCCTTTTGCAACCCCAACTGTCGCTGTTATTTCTTCTATACTTGTTGCATCATATCCTTTTTGTGCAAATAATTTCATAGATGTTTCAAATATTTTTCTTTTTGTTTTGTTCATATACTCACCTATTTTTTTCTAATAATTTTTTTTCGCTTTTTATGATTGTTTCAATAATATAAACTGTTTTTTCAAAATCATCATTTTTTATAACATAATCGTAATTACATATTTTAGATTCCTCATATTTTAATCTTCCTAGTCGTAATTCAATATCTTCTGGTGATAAATGATCTCCTCTTTTTTCCAATCTTTTTCTTAATTCTTCTTTTTCTACTTTTAAAAATATAGTTACTACTTTAGTTTCATTTTTTAGAATTTCTAATAGATTTTCTGTTCCATTTACTTCTATATCTTTTACTATAATTTTTCCATTGTGTATTTTCTCATTCATTAATTTTTTAGATGTTCCATAGTAATTGTTATGATGTAAATCATATTCATAAAACTCATTATTTTTTATTTTTTCTTCAAACTTTTCTTTACTAATAAAATGGTATTGAACACCCTCTTCTTCATCTTCTCTTGGTTTTCTTGATGTGTATGATGGAAGTGATTCTACATCTTGCATTCTTTTTATTAGTTCTTTTTTTATTGTATCTTTTCCTGCTCCTGAAACTCCAGATAATATTACTAACATTTTGTCACCTTTCCTTCTGCTATTTCATCCGCTGCAAGAGTTACATTAGATTCCTCTTTTTTATCTATTAGTGGTTTTTCTCCTTTTGATAATTGTCTTGCTCTTTTAGCAGTTATTACTACTAATTCATATCTGTTATTTACTTTTTTTAATAAATCTGTAACACTAGGTTGTACCATCATTTTTAATCTACCTCTTTTCCTATTATTCTTCTATTTCTTCTTTTTCTAATCTACCTGCCACTGTTTCTGGCTGTATTGCAGATAATATTATATGACCTGAATCCATTATAACAACTGCTCTTGTACGTCTACCATATGTTGCATCTACAGCTGTTTTGTTATCTTTTGCTTCTTGTATCATTCTTTTTATAGGTGCAGATTCAGGACTTACAATCGCTATAATTCTATTTGCCGATACAATATTTCCAAATCCAATATTTATAAGTTGCATATTCTTCTCTCCTATTCTATATTTTGAACTTGTTCGCGAATATCTTCTAGCTCAGTTTTTATGCCTATTACTAAATTTGTAATTAATAAATTTCCAGACTTTGAACCTATTGTATTTGTTTCTCTATTCATTTCTTGAATTAAAAAATCTATTTTTTTGCCTACAGGTGTATCCATGTTTATTAATTCTTTGAATTGAATAATATGGCTTTTTAATCTTGTAATTTCTTCTTCTACAGAGGATTTATCTGCATAAATTACAATTTCTTGTGCTAGTCTATCTTTATCAACTACTTGTGTATTTAATAATTCCTTTATTCTTGTTTCTAATTTTACTACATATTCTTCCACAAGTCTAGTAGAATATGTAGAAATTTCATATACTTTTTCTGAAATATTATCTATACGTTTTTCTAAATCCTCTTTTATTTTATTTCCTTCTTGTTTTCTCATTTCTATAAAGTTTTTTATTGCATTATCTAAACAAGTATACAATTCTGACCATATTAATTCTTCATCCTCTATGTTTTCAATAGATAACACATCTGGAAATTTAAATATTTCTGTAACATTTATATTTTCTTTTATGTCATTTTCATTAGCTATTTTTTTTAGTTCTTTAATATAAATAGAAGCCATCTCTTTATTAATCTTTATGTTTTTTCCTTCTGTACTGTTGTTATCAAAGCTTATGTAAATATCTACTTTTCCTCTGCTTATTTTAGATGATATCTCTTTTTTTACTTTTTCTTCTAAATAACTAATAGTTTTTGGCATCTTTACAGTAATATCATTATATCTATGATTAACTGATTTTATTTCTATATTATATGTTCTATTATCTTTTTCTAATCTTTCTCTACCAAAACCAGTCATACTTTTCATTTAACTAACACTTCCTCTATTTTTTTATAATTTCGTTTATATCATTTATACTTTCAAAATACTTCTTCTGCATTTTTACTTGTAAAATAATCGCTTTTGCCACATAGTAAATTGAAAACAAGTATGAAATTGATGCTACTATTAAATGAAAATCTCTAAAGTATATACTGTATAGATATATTGAGAACAACGTAAATATTGCTAAAACTAGGCACTCGATTCCATGTATACATACATTTGCATTTTCTTTTTTATAACTATATTCAAATAATATAATTGTAAATATAATAAGTCCTATACTAAATACTTTTAAATCAGTTATAAACACTGATGTTTCTATATTTAATGATCCTAGTGTTATTAAATATAGAAATGCCATTATTAAATCGGCTATTAAAATATTTTCAAAAACTCTTTTATTAATCTTATTTTTTTCTTCTTTTGGTAAATCTTTTTTATTTACCATTTCTTCCATATTTTTAATATTTTCTTTTAATTCTGCTTCATTTATGCTAGTATTTCTTGCTTGTTTTTTAGCAACATTATTATTTTTCTTATCACTTTTCATAATAATTTATTCCTTTCTTTTTATCTTCAATTATCCCATTTCATCAAATTGATACATAATTATGCTAGAAAGCACAATTGGTGCTGTTTCTGTTCTTAAAATTCTTTTTCCTAAGCTAACGATTTTTACGTTTTTACTTTCTAATTCAGTAATTTCTTCTTTTGATATTCCTCCTTCTGGGCCTATTATAATTGCTATTTTTAAATTTTCTTTTTTATTTACTTTATTTAAAATAGATTTTATTCCGTTCTCTTTTTCTTCTTCATAAGCTACTAATACTATATCATAATTTGTTAATTTTTCATATATATTTTTTATATTAACTGGTAAATTTATAATTGGGATTTTATCTCTTTTACTTTGTTTTGCTGCTACTTCTGCAATTTTTTGCCATCTTTGTATCTTTTTTGTAGTATTCGTATTATCTATTTTTGTAACACATCTTTGCATAATTATAGGTGTTATTTCACTTACTCCAATTTCTGTAGTTTTTTGAATTATTGCCTCCATTTTTTCAGCTTTAGGTATCCCTTGAAAAATATGTAGATATAATCCTGCTTCTTTTTTATCTTCTATTTTCTGTATAATCTTACATCTTACATAATCTTTATTTAATTCTATAATTTCGCATAAATAGTTATCACTATTATTTATATTACAAATTTCTATTTTATCTTTTGTTTTCATTCTTAGAACATTTTTTATATGTTTTACATCATCTTCTATAAT
This sequence comes from uncultured Clostridia bacterium, assembly GCA_944390975.1. Classification (GTDB taxonomy): domain Bacteria; phylum Bacillota; class Clostridia; order TANB77; family CAG-508; genus RGIG8482. The sequence continues at coordinate 58,488 of CALXRX010000003.1, forward strand.
ATCAATAGTTTTATCTTCTATCTGATTTTGTGTTACAAAGAATTTGTTCATTTTTTATCACCTATACGAATTATATCAAAAACAAAAGAAAGAGTAAATAGTTACCCTTTCTTTTATTAATTATGCTCTTGGATGTGCATGTTTATATATATCTTTTATACTTTCATCTTGAAATTGCATGTATACTTGAGTTGATGATATATCTGAATGTCCTAACATTATTTGTATAGATTTTAAATCTGCTCCATTTTGCAAAAGATGGGTTGCAAACGAATGTCTTAATACATGTGGTGTAATGTCCTTTGTTATATGTGCTTGCTCTTTATAATATTTTACTATTTTCCAAAAACCTTGTCTTGTTAATCTTTTTCCATTTGTATTAACAAATAAAGCTTTTACATTTTCATCTTTTATTAGTATTGGTCTTGTGTTTTCAATATAGTCAGCTAATGCTCTTAAAGAAAGTGAGCCTAATGGTATATGTCTTTGTCTTGTTCTTGTTTTACATGTTACTAATCCGTCTTTTAAATTTATATCTTCTATATTTAGTTCTATAATTTCTGATACTCTCATTCCTGTAGCATATGCAAATTCTAACATTGCTTTATCTCTAATTCCTTTTAAATCAACATCTTTTGGTTGATTTAATAGTAGTTCTACTTCTGATGATGTTAGAACTGTAGGTGATCTTTTTTCTACTTTTGGAGATTGTATTTTTTCAGTAGGATCTTTTTTTATTTTTTTGCAACGTACTAAGTATTGATAAAATGATCTTATTGAAGCAACATTTCTAGATATTGTAGATGTTTTTTTACCTATTGTTTGTAAATGTATAAAATATCTTTTCATGTCTTCTGGTGTTGCTTTTAAATAATTTATTTTTTCAGAATCCATATATTCTTCTAATTGTACAAGATCTCTTTTGTAAGATTGTAATGTGTTATCTGATAATTTTTTATCATCCCTTATAAAGCTTAAAAAATTGCTGATTTGTTTTTCCATTAATATTCCCCTACCTTCAATTTATTTTATAATTATTTTACAATTAACATAAACAATTATGTTATATCAAAATAATTGTAAAATGTAAAGAGATTTTTTAAATTTTTTATAAATATTTTGCACATATTTGTAATAAATTTGTAGAGCCATATACTTCTATAAATGCTGAAAGTTCTAAAACTAGTAATATAAACACGCAAAATATTGTATGTCTTGTTATTTCTGCTTTTATTGTTTCTTTCTTTTTATCTCTTACAATTGATTTATATAATTTTATTCCACTAACAGCTAAACCTAATATACATGGAATAAAAAATATATTTTGAAGTAATAAAGATGTTAGTGTAAATAAGATTCCACTTCCGTGTACCTAATGTAGCAATACTAGATGATATTGTATACCCTAAGCAAAATCCTCTATATGCAATTATACCATATACAATTGGTATTCCTATCACTGTAGATCCAACAAACCATAGGCTTAGTGCTAATAAAAAGTTAGAGATTAATGTATCTTTTAATAGTCCAGCTTTATCAATTTCTATGTTATTTTTTAAACTATCTACAAAATTATTAATATATGAAGTTATTTCATCTATTTGTGTTTTTCCTGCATTATTTATAAAAATAATCCCAAATATTAATCCTATTAAAAAAATTATTGTAATAATTGTATATTCTTTTAAATTGTTTTTTATATAGGTTAGTATTATATTTTTTATTTTGCTATTCTTTCTTCTTCCTGTGTTTCTCAAAAATTATTACCTCCTCATAAAGTACCTTTTTTCTTATACATAATGTCTATGTAATAATTTTATTTTTAGAACTATAATATAAGAGATAAAACAAAATATTTTTTATACTTTTGTTTTATCTCTTAATTTACAACTATTTAGTTGTTACCTTGCCGTATACTCCTCCGCCACCTGCTTGTATTCCTAATTTTCCTTCTCTTGCTAAAATAATATTACTTGCATTTTTTTCTCCGACAACTTGCTCAATATCATCTTTTGAAAGTTTATGTAGTATATTCATTTCTGTTTCAAAGTTGTTTAATAATTTGTCAATTGTTTTTCCTCCTAGTCCAGGTATAAAAGTAAGCGGAACTTGATATATATATGGCGGTCTATCTTCTGGACTTTTGCTTTCTTTTTTATCTTTTATTATTTCTATTCTATCAAACACGCCCATTGTAATATTTCTACTATCACAATCTGGACAAGTAGTTACTGGAGCATCTCCCGGAATATTTTTTTGACAAATTTCACAATAAGTTCTGTGGTATTTTCCAAGTTTTGGATCTAATCCGTAATTACATATTATTTTTCTTCCATCTTCTTTTTTTAATGCTTTTAAAATTTCTTTAAAACTAATATCTTCTACTAATATTTTATTATATTCTCTTGCAATTTTTGGTAAGGAATGTGCATCTGAATTTGTTAAAAAAGTTTTTGTTTCTAGTTCGGAAATTTCATCTGCTAAAAATGTGTCTGAACTTAGTCCAAGTTCTATGGCTGGAATTTTACTAAATTTTTCTTTAAATATTTTTTCTAATCTGTCTGTACAATTCCCATAAAAACTTTTGTGTGGCGTAAATGCATGAGCTGGTATTAGTATTCCATTATATTTTTCTACAATGTCAATTAAATAATATGCTGATATATCTGCTCTTTGAGAACTTAGTGTAATATTACTTATATGGTGACTCATTTCATTAGAAAAGCTTTTTATGTCTTTTAAACTTGGAAAGAAACATATATTATGAGCACTTCCAGTTTTTCCTGCTTCATTTGTTTCTGATGTTTCAATCTCACTTCCTAAAAGTATACAAACTTTATCTTTGTATATAATTCCTCCATCAGGTATTTCATATGCTTCTCCATTTCTTAAAAATTCTCCTATATCTTCTATTACATATGGTGAAGCACAATCTATTATACCTACTACATTTATTCCTTTTCTTTCTACACATTCTTTTGCTATATTTTCAAAATTTAAACTTCTTGCTGCTGTTATTTTTATTGGTTTATTTGATTTACTTCTTCCTATATGTACATGTAAATCTGCAAATATTTCGTACATTTATTACTCCCTTCTATATAAATAGAGGATTCATATAATCCTCTATTTATTATAATACTATCTATCTAATTCTTCATCTTCTACTTCTATCACATACTCTATTTTTTCATCTTTTTCATATCCTGCATCTTCTTCTATTCCTTTTTCTTTTGCACGTTGGCTCTCTAAAAGTTTTACACTTTTAATTACCTCCTCTTCAGGCATTCGTCTAAATTCTTCTTTGTCTTCTGTAAGTTTATGTCCTTTTCCTCCTACATGCTTTTCATAATATCCTTGTTCTGTATGGAATCCCATTTTTATCCCTCCATTTTACATTGGTATTTCTTCTGTAATACACACAAATTCTTTAAATTTTTGCAAATAAATATTATCTTTGTCTCTCATATTTCTGTGTTCTAATAATACTAGTGCTTCGTCTACAGGAAAACCTGGCCTTTCCGGTCTATCAAGAAGCATTCCCCCAAAATTATCTACTAATTCTAATATATCGCTTTCTTTTTCTCTTGGAGTGCTTCCACTATATCTGTTTACTTCTTCACAAATTTTACAAAATCTTTTATCAAATCCTAATGTTGCTAAATATTCTGCTCCTTCTTTTGCATATCCTTTTATTTTTGATAAATCTTGAGGATTAGATGGTTTTTTACATGCACATAACAATGCTGCTGTTAACACTAAATTTCTATCAATATCTATTTTCATATCATCTATGAACATTCTTGCAATCTCTGCTTTAAATACTACTGAATTACCAAAAAAAATACCTGTTCTTTTACTTAGATAATACACTATTTCTATCTTTTTGATAAAATCCTCTTCAGACAATATGTAATCTGCAAATGTTTCCATTTTTATCCTCCTTATCGTTAGTTCGCATATTATTTTTTCAATTTTATTATATTCTAAAAAAATAAACAATTCAAGCATGTTACGAAAATGTAATAATCTTGTAACATGCTTGAATTATTTATTTTAATTTTATTTTTTCTATTTCTTTTTCTAATTCTTTAATACTTGCATCATTATAAATTATATAATCTGCTTTTTCTTTTATATATTCATTGTTTTTTTGAATATTTAGCCTCTTTTTAGCTAAATCCTCATCAATATTGTCACGATTACATATTCTTTCTATTTTGCTTTCATCTTTTGCAATTACACCTATTACTAAATCGCATACTTGGTCTAAGTTACTTTCAAATAATAATGGTGCATCAATAACTATTAATTCTTTATCTTTTAATTTATTAATATTGTTTTTTATTTCTCTTACAACATAATTAAATGTTAATTCATTTAATCCATTTCTTTTCTCTTCATTTTCATAAATTAAATTTGCTAACTCTTTTCTTTTTAATTCTCCTCTGTTATCAATTATGTCATGTCCAAAATACTCTACTATTGATTGCAAATACATAGTGCCTTTTTTAGATAATTTTTTTGCAATTTTATCTGCATCAATTATATGTGCTGCATATTTTTCTTTTAGAATATTACATACTGTAGTTTTTCCCGCTCCTGAATTTCCTGCAACTCCTATTATTTTCATTTTGAATCATCCCTTTCTATGTAAATTCCACAATATTTCTTTACACTAAAATTATACCATATTTTTACATAGATGGATATAGTTATTCTATTTTTTATTATTATTTTAAAGTAGGCCGGGTTGCCTTCCTTGCTAATTCGTCACATCTATTGTTATATTTATTATCCGCATGCCCTTTCACTTTTATAAATTCTACATTATGAATTTTAGTTAATGAATACAATTCTTCCCATAGTTCTTTATTTTTTACTGGCTCTTTATTTGAATTTTTCCAACCATTTTTCATCCATCCATAAATCCACTTTTGATTAAATGCATTTACAACATATGCACTATCACTATATAATTTTACATTACATTTAAACTTTAACATTTTTAATGCTTCAATTACTGCAGTAAGTTCCATAACATTATTTGTTGTATCTTTTTTGCCACCACATATTTCTTTCATTTTATCTTTATACATTAATATGCTTCCCCATCCTCCTGGGCCAGGATTTCCTGAACATGCTCCATCTGTATATATAATTACTTCTTCCATTTTTTCCTCCATTTTATTATTTATCATTTGATAAATATATTATTTTATGATATTATAACAATAAGTTGTTTTATTTTGCAATATTGGAGGATAAATTTATGAATAGAGTACTTGGTATTATTGCTGAATATAATCCATTTCACAATGGCCATTTATATCATATTAATGAATCAAAAAAGGCTGTAAATGCCGACTATACTATTGCAATTATTAGTGGTAATTTTGTACAACGTGGTGATACTTCTTTAATTGATAAATGGTCAAAGGCAGAAATGGCTTTAAAAAACGGAGTAGATTTAGTAATTGAATTACCCCTTTTATATAGCATATCAAGTGCCGAAAATTTTGCTGAAGGTAGTATTAAAATATTAAATTCTTTAAATATTGTTGATTATCTTTCTTTTGGAAGTGAACTTTGCGATGTTAATATTTTAAATGAATTTGCAAATGTTTTATACTATGAGCCAAAAGAGTTCGTTTCTATTCTTAATCATGAATTAAGCAAAGGTTTTTCTTTTCCAAAAGCACGAGAAAATGCCTTATTACTATATTTAAATGATATACGAAAATATGCTAACATTTTATCAAGCCCTAATAATATATTGGCAATAGAATATTTAAAGGCTCTTAAAAAGTTTAAAAGCCCAATTGTTCCAGTTAGTATATATAGGAAAAAAGTAGATTATAACAGCACAAAAGTTGTTGATAATTTTGCTAGTGCCACTGCTATAAGAAAAATTGCTATGACTAATGATGTATGGAGTTTAAGGCAAGTAATGCCAAAGTCTTCTTTTGATATAATGTATGATTGTTTGAGGTCTCGGAAAAGTAGTTGCTAGTTTATCTAAGTTTGAACGCGAAATTATATACAATTTAAGAAAAATGTCACTTTCAGAAATAGCTGATTTACCTGATGTTTCAGAAGGATTAGAATATTCTATTAAAAATGCTGCTAATTCTTGTAACACAATTAATGAATTATTAAATATAATTAAAAGTAAGCGCTATACTACAACCAGACTAAAAAGGATTTTAGTTTATTGCTTACTAGGTATTACAAAAAAAGACATACAAAACTCAAGAAAGACCATTCCATATATTCGCATTCTTGGTGCTAATGAAAAAGGAAAACAATTAATCTCTGGAATTAGTCATTCTAATCCAAAACTTGATATTATTACTTCTGTAAAAAAGTATTTAGATAATTCTAATAACAAGCTACTAAAAAGTATGTTAGAAAAAGATATTTTTGCAACAAATATTTACACACTTGGCTATGATTATGACTCTTTTAGTAATTTGGACTATACACGTGGAGTTATTAGTTTGCAATAAAAAAGAGCTTTTGAGGAGATTTTCACCTCTTAATAGTTCTTTTTTATTATATGCCTCCCTTAGTTCTGGTGTATTGTGGTATCATCTAAAATAGCACAATTCTAAAACTGTATGATTATATTTCAGATCATCTAATAAGTTTTATTACTATCTAAAATAACGCAATTCTAAAACGTTACATTTGCTCCATAAATATTTGTATTTGTTTTATTACTATCTAAAATAACACAATTCTAAAACGCCCATTTTACTTTATACCTTCTTTCGTACATACCTGTAACAGATTTGTCTACAAATATCATATTTAATAATTTTTCTGTTCTGAAATTTTGTCCGCTTTTTCTTCCCTCTCTTTCTGTCAATCCAATTTTCTTCAAATTTCCTTGTCCTGTTTCCATTAAATCTATTAATCCATTAATTACTGCTGTCTTTTCTTGGTCACTTATTTCTTCAAATTTTGTATATTGATTCATTAGTTTTATATAAACTGCAGAAAATATTTTATATTCTTTATCTAATTTGTCTAGCAAGTAATCAAAAACATATTTATACCCTTCTTCATTCAATTTTTCCTTTTGTTCATCTGTAATTTTATTTTCTTCTAAGTTCATGATATATACTAATTCAGAAACTTTTCTATTTACAATTAATTCTTTATTAGCTCTTATTTCAGAATCACTACATAGTCTCATTGGCTCATTTTTATCATCTATATATTCTTGATTCATTAAAATTTTATTTCTAATTATTTTGAAATCCTTATAAATTTTATCTTTTAACTCTGTATCCTTTATATAATTTTCTAATGTTTTCTTTCCCGCTTTTATTTCATATGATACTTGTATTGGAATACCTATTAATTGGTATTCTTTTTCATTTTTACTATTTATATACCCATATATAGCACAATATGCTTTTTGTTCTCCAGAATATCCACCATATTTTTGGGCATTTTTATCTTTCTTTAAAGCAATCAACTTGCTCTTGTTTGCTTTTGGACTATATAATGTTTGATCATAGAAAGCTCCAGTTCCTTCTTCTAACATTCTGCTTATGTAGCAATCCTTGTATTCCATTACTTTTTTAACTTTATCTATATCTATTGATTTATTAAGCATTCCCAATATAATGCCATTTTTTTCAAATTTGCTTTTTTCTTCTTTTAAATAACGTTTAACATATTCACTATATTTAAACTCTTCTGTTCCTCTCCATTCTTTTCTTATTGTATTTCCTATAAGATTTAAAATATAGGCATCTTGGGCATGGTGATAATTGTTAATATTTCTATTTTTATAAATTTCATATTTAACTCTAAAATTATGTGTTAACTCTCCTCTTATCGCATAAAAATCAGTATTTTCATATTCATTTTTCAACAAATTTGTTACATATTTTATTATTTGTCTTGTCTCTACTAATTGTCTTTGTACAAATCGCTCTCTATCAGCATTTGTTTCAAACATTTTTCTTCTTATTAATTTATAATATTTAGTTTGACTAATTAATCCATTATCTAGTAAACTTTTCCACCATTCCATTCTTCCACTTATAATCTCATCTGATAATAATAAACTATCTTTCTTCCTTTGATTTTCTTGTTTTAACACTAAAGCTTTATTATCAATACTATCATCCTTTATGTAAGATTGTGGTAAAATATGGTCCACTTCATATTTGTTTAATTCATCAATATTTAATGGCATTCCAGAATACAAACATTTTCCATTTTGAATATAATACAAATACATTTTTTCAGTTAGAGTTTTTTCATTCTGATTTTTCTTAAGTTCTAAATATACTTTATGGTCATAATTCTTTAATTCTTTTATTTGTTTTTCTATTTCTTCATATTTTTTCAGTAATTGCCTTTGTCTTGCATCTTTCATCTGTTTTTTTACATCTTCTGCCCTGGCAAATTCAATATATACATTTTGTGGCTCATTTTTCATTACTTTTACAATTTCTTTTACTACGCATATTGACTGCCATATTGCTCTTTTATTGGCTGGTGATGTAGGAATTTCTGCAACATCGCTATATTCTATCTTTTTAGTTTTGTTTGGTAATAACTCCTCTATTTTTTTATTAAAGCCATATTCTTTGTTATTTATAATTTGCATAAAATTCAATGATGTTTTTTCTAATTTTTCCATTATACTTTCTTCATCATATGACTTTATTCCCGTTAATAATTTTTTAGATAAGCGTGACCAACCAGTATATTTCAATTGTATTAGTTTTCTAATTTGTTCTTCTGAAATTTCTGGATATTCTTTTCTTATTTTTCTTTTTAGTATTTTCTTTTCTTCAAAAATAGTAATCCAATAAATTAAATTTTCACATTTTTTATAATTATCTTCATCAACTTCTCCAAAAATTTTTATCATATCTATGTATGATGACATATTAGACATGAAATTTTCTCCATCTTGTAATCCTTCAATACTTTTTACTGTTCTTCCTTCTAGTTTATAAAAATCTATCAATGATTTTTTAGTTACTTTTTTCTTTTGTTTAAAAACATTGTCTATTATTGCTTTTTTTGTATTTTTTCCTATATGCTCTCCATCTACTCTTATATTATTTAACTCATTTAATACACAAAATTTAGAATATAATAAAGACTGTTTTGGAATAACATTTTCATTTAATAAATATGTACATTTATTAGTCATCCTTTTTATGAATTCTTCTGCTGTAGCATCTTCATCCACCACTTCTTCAAAATTCCATGGTCTTATTGGCTCATTACTTTTTCTAATTATCCATGACCATTTTCCATTTTCTTTTGATAGCGGACCAACATAATATGGTATTCTAAAATAGAACAATTTTAATATATTTTCCTTGTTTTCTTTTAAAGTTGTATAGTATTTAGATTGATTTTCTAATATTTTTTCTAGTTCTTTTTGGTGTAACTGATGTGGTATTGCTCCATTTTCTGTTACATTTAACTTTCTTAAAAAGTTATTTTCTTCTAAATCTTTTTTTATTTTTTCCTTTTCAGTACAGTCATCAGGTAATGTGTCTATTTTTTTCTTTAAATTTGTAAAAAAATCTTCTGGAGTACATTTTTTATATGTCTTTCCTGAACTTTTTCCTTCATATGCTACATAGTTATTGTTATCAAATTTTCTAAACATATTTTTATAATCTTCGGAAAAATATTCTTTATATACTTTTTTTAGAATTTTTAAGTCTTTTGCATATTTTTCATATTTTTCCATCATTGCTTCTGATATATATGTCTTTCCTTTCAAGATATCTTGTAAAATATACCAACTATAAATTTCATTCATTGCTTCATATATGCTTGCATTCTCTTGTAATACATTTTTTATTTCTTCTTCATTTTCTATTTCTGCAGAAAATGAAATCTTATTTTTTTCGAAATCACTTTCAAAAATTTTATTTAAATCGAATGAATAACCTAAAAACGAATTTATTATATTTACGATTATTGCTTTATCTGATTTTTCAAATTCAAAGCAAGCAATTAATTTGTCTTTTTTATCTACTTTTGTAATATTTTTTTCAGATAAAATTTTTAGTATTACTTCTTTTTCTTCTTTCAACTCTACATTATATGCTTGTTTTAAAAAATCTAAAATTAGTGTTAATTTTTCTTCTATTTCATTTACATTATTTGAAAAGTCTCCATCATATAAAAAATTTCCTCTATATTTTATTATATGGTGAATTGCTAAATAGACCAATCTTATATCTACTTTTTCTTCTGCTTTTATTAAGTAATTTCTTAAATGATATATTGTTGGAAATTTTTTATAATAACTTTTATCTGTTATTTCTCCTTTTGAAAATAAATTATATTTTATTCCATCTATGATATTTGCTTGCATCTTATCTTCGAAATTTAGAGGACTTTCTTTTAATAATACAAAGAAATTTGGATAATTATTTTCCATATCATCTTGTACCAAACTTTGTAATATTTTTATTCTTTCTTTTCTTCTATCAATTCTTCTTCTACTAGACCTATACTCTCTTGTTTCTTTAGCTGTTTTTGCTTCATTAAATATTCGTGATCCCCACATGTTTTTTCCATTTTTCTTAAGCATGTTCCCATTATCATCTGTTACACACCATCCTACTGAGCCTACTCCTATATCTAGTCCTATATTATAATTTTTTGTTTTAGACATATTGACTTGTCCTCCTTTTTATGGTATAGTGAAACTGCTATTAATTACTATCTAAAATAGCACAATGAGTTAAAATAAGGTTTAACCTTTAATGCCAAAGTAATTTGGTTTCACTTAGGTGATTTTTAAAAGTTCTAATTTATTAGAACTTTTATTTTTACATATTTTACCATGTTTATTTTATTTAAGCAATAAATTTAATCATTTTTAGTCAAATTATGTCTAAATAAAAGAGGCAGCTTTTATAAAAACTGTCTCTTTTATTGTTGATATGATTTTATTACCTACATCCGCAATTATTATTGTTGCAATCACATACATTATCACAAACATTATAGTTATTAACACTATTAAATTCTTTTAAACATGATCCATTATTTTGAATTGGATTATTATTCATACAGAATTTCTTTTGTGCAAGTTTATCTTGTACCCCTCTTAATGCTTCTCCAAATCTTTGGAAATGCACTACTTCTCTTTGTCTTAAGAAGCGAAGCGGCTCTATAACATCTGGATCATCTTTGCATAAATCTATTAGTTTCTCATATGTTGCTCTTGCTTTTTGTTCTGCTGCTAAATCTTCTTGTAAATTTGCAATAGGATCACCTTTACATGCAATATACGATGCTGTAAAAGGCACTCCTGCTGCTGATTGAGGATATATATCTACACCATGATCTGTATAATATGCTCCTAATCCAGCTTTTTCTAGTTCTTCTGGACATACTCCATCTGTTAATTGATGCACAATAGTTCCTACCATTTCTAAGTGAGCTAATTCTTTTATTCCACAATGTTGTCATCAATTTTCATTACTTTAGCTTCTATATTATCTATAAATCCTGCACTTGCATACATCTTCATTGCCACCCTGCTTTTAGTAGTTAATTCAAATCTATTAATTCCCATATCTTTTGCATATTGTATACATTCTTCAAAAACTTTTCTTTGATATCCCCTATGCCTATATTCTTCCCTAGTAAATACAGTAGTTATATAAGCTACTTTGCAACTTAAATCTTTTTGATCTGGAAAATGCTTAAATATTATAAAACCACAAATTGATACAAGTTTCTTATCAACAAAAGCTCCAAACATGTATAAGTCTTTATTGATATTCTCCTTTAGAAATTCTCTTGTCTTTTCTTCAAATTCTTCTTTATTAATTTTTAAATTTCCATCATAATCATATATTTGCAAACCTATTCTTAATGGAATTATTTCTTCAATATTTTCTTCATTTAATTGCTTTATTTCTACTTTCATCACAATGCATCCTTTCACTCTTTCTTAAATAAATTAAATAATATGCAAGTCCAATTTGAAATATCATAAATATTGCTGATAGCCCAAACATATATTTAAGCCCTATTTCGTACATTATTCCGCAGAAAAATATTCCTACTGCTTCCCCTGAAAATCTTACTATATATCTAAAATTTGTAAATTCTAATAAGTATTCATTTTCAATAGAATTAATATATGGTCCATCGCAAACATTTTCGTATGCTGTAGATATTAGTATTGACCAAGTCATAGCTATAAATATAAAAAATATATTATTCGATAAAAATGCAATAACATAAGCTAAAAATCTAATTCCAAATTTTATTGTTATAGTTATATAATCATTTTTAGGTGTTAAAAATTTTAAAGCAACAATTCCTATTCCATCGGCTATTAGACCAATTAATAAAAGATAATTAGTTGCTAAACTATCAGTAAATTTAAAATAGTTAGTCAGAGTTAACATTTTTAATCCTAATGCTGTTTGCATTGCAGCAGTTCCGATAAATACATATAGTAAAAATAACACTATTATTTTTCTTTTACAAATATATTTTAAAATTGATTCTTTTTTTTCATTTTCTTTTATTTCTTCTATATTCGTATTGATTTTTAAAATTATTAGTAAAGATATAAATAAAAATATATTTGCAATAATTAGACAAACATTATAGTCCACTATTATTCCTAATATACATTTTCCGATAACTAATCCTCCAAGCAGTATACCAACATCTCTGAAAAGATATTCTGTTAGTTGTCGTTTACTATATTCTTTATCGTTTTTTATAATACAAGTTATTAATGGATAAACACTTGCTATAATTATATATTCTAATATAATATCTACTACAATAGAAATTCTTATTAAACTATCTAGTCCTTTTTCATTTATAAGATATAGAAAAATTAAATTTATAAATTTTAAAAAAATTGAATATGTAACATAATTTTTTAATTTACTTAATTTTACATATTTACCAATTAAAATTATTGCTATAACACTTGCAAGTGTTCCTAAACTAATAATTGTACTAATTTGTGTTACAGGAAGATTATTATTCTGAAGCCAAAGTTGCCTAAAGTTTCCCCATAGTCCTACAGAAATACTAAAAAATGCTAACATAATTAATATTTTATTTTGATCTTTTATTTTCTTCATCTGTTGCTCCATCCTATTATCATTCTTTGTATAATTTAACATTCTGATTTACTATATCACATTAATAAAAAAAAGTCCATTAAATTAAAAAATCTTCTTAATATGGCTATACATGGTATTTTCCAATACTATTTATCATAAATTTTAACGAGGTGTTTATATGTTAATGGAAAATTTCATGTTAGAAAATACCATAATTAAATTTTATGATAATGATATTGTAAAAGATATTGATACTCAAAAAGATTATATAAATAAAATTATTATAAAATTAATTAATAAATCCAATTCCTTATAATTTAAAAATTATTAACAACATTTACAAATAAGGAGTGATTAAAAGTTGCAAAATGGTACATATGCAATATATCTAAGAAAATCTAGAGAAGATATAGAGTCAGAAAAATATGGAGAAGGTGAAACTTTAGCAAGACATGAAAAGATTTTAACTAATTTAGCCAAAAAGCGAAATCTAAATATTTCAAAAATTTATAGAGAAGTTGTAAGTGGGGAAACAATTTCCGAAAGAAAAGAAATGCAAAAGCTTTTACAAGATGTTGAAAATGAAAAATGGAATGGTGTCTTAGTTGTTGAAATTGAAAGACTTGCTCGTGGAGATACTGCTGACCAAGGTAGAGTTTTACGAGCATTTAAATATTCTCACACTAAAATAATTACACCTATTAAAACTTATGATCCAGATAATGAATTTGATGAAGAATACTTTGAATTTGGTTTATTCATGTCTAGAAGAGAATATAAAACAATTAATAGGCGCCTGCAAAGAGGTCGTGAGATTTCTGTTTCAGAAGGTAAATTTGTTCGGAAATATTCCTCCATTTGGATATGATCGAGTTAAATTAAGTAATATGAAAGGCTATACTCTTAAACCTAATAAAGATGAAGCCCCTATTGTTAAAGAAATTTTTAGATTATATGCTTTTGAAAATACTACAATATCCTCTATTGCAAAACAATTAAATAATATGAATTTTAAACCTAGAATTTCTGATAAATGGTCAATTTCTAGCATAAAAGACATTCTTTCTAACCCTACCTATACTGGTAAATTAGTTTGGAATAGACGAAAACAAAAAAAGAAAACAAAAAATGGACATCTTGTAATTAGCAGACCTAGAAATAATAATTTTTTAATTTATGAAGGATTGCATGAATCAATTATTGATAGTAAAACATGGAATTTAGTTCAAGAAAAAAGGAAACAAAATATCCCCAAAATCAAACATAATAACATTATTCAAAATCCATTAGCTCGGTTTAATCTTTTGTGAAAAGTGTGGTAAACCTATGCAAAGAAGACCTTATAACAAAACAGGAAAACCTGCAACTTTAATATGTTCTAATTCAGAATGTACTAATGTTAGTTCTAAATTATATATTGTAGAAAATAAAATAATTGAAGCACTAAGAATTTGGATTAGAAATTATGAAATAGATTGCACTACAAAAAATAATCTAACCACAAATAATAGTGAAATTCTTGAACATTCTATTTCTCTTACAAAAAAAGAACTAGAAAAAGAAAACGAAAAATTAGATAAAATTTATAGTTTTCTGGAAAATAATATTTATGACCAAATAGAATTTAAGAATCGTTCAAAAGTTATTAAAAATAGTATTCAAAATTTAGAAAATAAATTAAAAGAATATTACGAACTCTTATCTAAAAATAATAAAACACAAAACTTTGCAGAAAATAAATTCTATAAATTAAATAATATAATTGATATATATAATAAGTTAGAAACAGCTACAGAAAGAAATATTTTACTTAAACTATTTCTTTCAAAAGTAACATACTCTAAAAACCAAAAAGCTTTAGGAAAAGATGCAGATTACAGCAATTTTGAGTTACATATATATCCTAAATTACCTAAAATTTAATATTTTAGGACTTTTTTATACTTAAATAATTTGCTCATATTTATATTTTTTCAATTTTTATCTATTTTATTCATTGTCTATTTCTTGCTTTCTTCTAAATATCTTTGATACATTTCATCCATACTAGAAATATATTGCATGTCTTGCTTTATTTTGAATTTTTCATATTCATTTTCAGCTTTTTCTATTGCTTCTTTATGTGATATATAACCTGCATTTTCTAATATCTTTTTTCTTCTAAATTTTAATAAATCATTTGTTGCATCAATCCAATTTTGCATTGTCATGATATGTCTTTCCTTTGCTTCATCTTCTGCAAATACTATGAAAAAATTAGTTAAATCATTTAATCTCTTCAATTCTTCTTCATTTAAATAATTTTTAGCTATTGTTACATCATACTTATATATTAAGCCATCTGGACTATTTTTCCAGTTTGTAAGCCCCATATGTTCTTTATTTGAATCAGCCCTATTATAAATAAGTTCTGCTGCTGTATGTCCAGAGATAGCATAGTGTAACTTGTTTTGTACAATTTTAAAGAAAGTATATGCTTCTTCTGACTTTGGATTATAGTCAACTGCTGTTGCTATAAATAAATCTGTTATTTTTTGATAAGCCATTCTTTCACTTGTACGGATTACTTTTATTCTTTCTAATAATTCATCAAAATATTGAGCATTTACTTTACCACCTTTTAAAAATCTATCATCATCTAAAGCAAACCCTTTTATTAAATATTCTTTTATAATTTTATTTGCCCATGTTCTGAATTTTATAGCTGGCTTTGAGTTTATTCTAAATCCAACTGAAATTATCATATCTAAATTATAATATGCAATATTTCTTGTAACGTTTCTGTTGCCTTCTTTTTGAACTTGTGCAATTTTTGCACAAGTTGAATTTTCTTCTAGTTCTTGATCTTTATAAATATTATTTATATGTCTTGTAATTCCTGTTCTATCTATTTTAAATAATTTAGTTAAAGAATCAATATTAAGCCAAACATTTTCATTTTGCAAAATAACTTCAACTTTAATATTATCTTCTTCATCAGTATAAAATATAATATCATTTTCATCTCCGATTAACCTATTATCCATATAATATCGACCTCATTTCTCATTTACTATATGTTATCAAACATTCGTTCTTTTGTCAATCACATTTTTTAACTTTACGACAGAAATAGTCATATAATTAAATAACTATATGACTAGCAATTTATAAAAGCAGTTTTCGAGGATTTCTCGATAACTCAATTTTTACTTTTTATAATACCATATTGCCCTGTAATTGGGTCTTTAAAAATTCCTATTTTTGGTACAGAATAGGTAAAAGTTATAAAACATATTCCTATAAGTATTAAAACAATTATGGCTATTTTATGATTACATTTAAAGGTACTATTCATAAGTCTATATGCAACATATTCTCCTAAAATAGTTGCAATAAAAAACGAACTTATATCAATAATAGCAATGTTTTTTCCTAATATGCCACTATAAGTATAGAAAAATATAACAGTAAATAAAATTGAAGCGATGATTCCTATAGTCTTTGAGCATAAAAAGTTAGGCACATTTTTTCCTATATAAAAATAGCCTATTATTGTAGCTAATAACATAGGAAAGAATAGCAATTTTAAATGTTCCCACACACTTTCATTAACTGCTGAAAATGATGCAATGATAGAACTTTCTCCTGATAATTCATATGTAAAATGTAACAATGTTCCCAATATAAATGTAACAATGACACTAAATATTTGGTAATCCTTAATTTTCTTTTTATCCATATAAAACAACCCCCCTAAAATTATTTGTATGTATAATGATATTTGTACTATTCGTGTTTTAGAAATTTATTCTATACTACAATTTGTAATCCATGTCTTTAGCTATTGACAACATCATGCTACCCATTCTTCTGTTCCAATATCATTTAATATAGCTTTTGCTTTTTGATCTGGCATACCAAATCTTTGAGATAAATATCTTAATGATGCAGCTAATTCTCCATCTGGTCCTCCATATTGCGATATAATAAATTTTGCAAGTCTTGGATTTGGGCATTTAATTTTTATTGGATATTGTAATGCTTTATTATAAGTCCACATTAAAAATTCCCCCTTTCCCATGGCCATGGTTCTTCAAGCCATCTCCATTTTTTACATGGATAATAAATAGTAAGTGGTCCAAACATTTTTTGATATTTGTCTTCTAAATCTTTTGCTTTTTTACAATATTCTCTATGCAAACAAAGGGCTTTTTCATCATCTGGATGAGTGTCCAAATATAGTCCTAACTCTACTATAGAAAATTTATATGCTCTTAATTGCATCATCATTTCTTCTCTTAATTCATTTTTACATTCGCAACTCATTTCTTCATCATTATCCATGCATTCACATTGACAATTACACATACAGTTTCTATTTTCAAAATTATTATCTAACATTTGTTACACCCCTCTCCAATTTCATTTGTTTTTCTAATATATTCTATTTCTTCAATTGATTGACATGGTACGTACGGGCTTACAAGTTCAGGGAAAATTGTACCCATTTTTAAACCAATACATGGTCTAAATGTTTTATCCATTGTTTGCCATGGTACATAACTTTGTGCAAGCATAGGGTTTTCTGGAAAAACTGATTCTTCTTCATCAAATCCACAACCGCAACCACAATTATCATTATCATCACAACATTCAGAAACAGGCATTACATTATTACATGCTTTTTCCATAAGATCGTCTTTATAATTAGAATAATTACTTAAACAACATTTATGACAATTACATCTTCTACGCATTATAACTCCTCCTTAATTTTTGTTATAATACATAATATGACAAAAAAAGATAAAGGGTTACATGTAAACCCCTTATCTTTTAATCATTTCTAATATTTCCTTTTTTAAAACATCTACAATTTGGTCTTGTGGCACTTTTTTTATTATTTGCCCTTTTTTAAATAACAAGCCTTCTTCTACTCCTCCTGCAATTCCGATATCTGCTTGTGATGCCTCTCCTGGTCCATTTACTGCACATCCCATTACTGCCACAGTGATATTACTTTCTAAACCTTGTAAAAATTCTTCAACCTCTTTTGCAATTTTTATTATATCTATTTGTGTTCTTCCACAAGTTGGACAGGCTATTAATTTAGGAGATTTATTATACAAGTTACAATTTTTTAATATTTCTTTTGCAACTTTTATTTCTTCTACAGGATCACCACTTAATGATACTCTAATTGTGTCTCCTATACCTTCTTTAAGCATAATTCCTAATCCAATACTAGATGAAATAGTTCCACTAAATACTGTACCCGCTTCTGTAATTCCTAAGTGTAAAGGATAATTAAAAACTTTTGCCGCTTCTTCATATGCTTCTATGCACAAATCTAAATCTGATGCCTTTAAAGAAATTGCTATATCAAAGAAATTTAGCTTTTCTAATATATCCACATGTCTTTTTGCACTCTCAACCATGGCCTTTGCTGTAGGCTTTCCACCATATTTTTCTAATAAATCTTTCTCAAGTGAGCCTGAATTTACCCCAATCCTTATAGGTATATTCTTTTCTTTACAAGCATTAACAACCTGTTTTACTTTGTCTGCATCTCCAATATTTCCTGGGTTTATTCTTACTTTATCTACTCCACTTTCTATGGCTTGCAATGCTATTTTATAATCAAAATGAATATCAGCTACAATTGGAATATTAATATTTTTTTTAATTTCTTTTATCGCTTTTGCATCTTCTAAATCTAAGCAGGCAACTCTAATAACTTCACATCCAACTTTTTCTAAATCTAAAATCTGTTTTACTGTACTTTGTACATCCTTTGTTTTTGTGTTACACATAGATTGAATTACAACTTTATCTTGACCACCTATTTGTACATTTCCTACATATATTGGTCGTGTATAACTTCTTTTTACCATATTCCACCTCTTAATACATTTATTATTTTATATAATTCTTTTTTTATTGTCAAGAACAAGTTCTATGTACCTATTTTACTTTATTTCATAACTTCACTAATAACTTTTGCTAGATATTTCATGCTTACCATACATTGGTCTAATGTATTTCCAGTTGCTCCAACCTCTATTATTACTGCTGCTTTTGTTAAGTGTTGATTATATCTTGAGTTTCGTACAATAATTGGTCTAAATAATCCTGGATATAACTCATTTGCTTTTTCTTGAAGTTTTACTGCATATTTTAAATTTTGTTGCCAATTTAAATGTTGCAAGCCTCCACCATCTGTTCCAATAACAAACATCATCTGTGCTGCTATTTCATCACCTATTTTAACACATGGTGCATAATCAGAACTGCTTCCAACAGCATCTCTATGTAAATCTATTACCATTTGTGCATCAGAATTATTTAATATATTTTTTACTGTTGTAAGTGACCTGCCATACGAGCCACTATATGCTGGATAATCATGATAAGTTTGGTCATGAATTACATTATATCCATATCCTGTTAAATAATTTTCTAATTCAGTACCTACCCTTGCAACACTATAATTTAAATCTGTAGTTCTATAATTTCCTGTCATTTCATAGTTATATTTTTCACTTGGAGTATAACTTTCACAAGTATGTGTATGAAATATTACTATATCTTTGTTATTTTCTAAAGATATATTTGGAGTTAGCATTTCTTGTGTTATTTCTTTGTCTGATTCATTTTTTACTTTAACAGTTCCAAATTCACTATTATATTTAGGAGTTATATTATTTTCTTGTATTTCTTGAGTTGTTACATTTGTTTGTGCTACTTCTAAATTTTCTTCTACTTGTTTAGTTTCTTCTACTACTTCTTCATTACTTTTTTCTTCATTTTCCTCTATTTCTAAATTTTCCATCATTTGTAACTCTACATTTAACATTCTTTTTAAGCTAGAACTTCTTGTTGATATATTTTCTAATTTCCTAATATCACTATTTCCACTTATGTCTGGTAAGGTTTCATCTAAACACTGTACAAAACTTATGCTAGATACTTGTTTTACAATTTCACCATTATTCTTATTATAGAAAAATCTAGTACAAGCTATACCAATTACTAAAATTGATACCCCCACTAGATATTTCATTACACTTTTTAAATTAATAACAGTTACATTTATCATTCTTTTCTCCTTTGTCCTATAATCTATATAATTATATTCTAAAGAATAAAAAATATGATAACTATTAATTATATTAATTCTAAAATTCTCTTTGTTTTAATTCTAAATAAATTGGTTTTTCTTCTTCTATTCTAGTAGATTTTCCATGGCCTGGATAAACAATTGTATCATCAGGTAAAATTAAGAGACGATTTATAATTGAATGCATTATATCATTTAAACTTCCTGTTGGCAAATCTGTTCTTCCCCATGTCCCTCTAAATAGGCAATCTCCTGTAAATACCATTTTTTCCTCTTTACAATATAGTGAAGTACTACCATTTGTATGTCCAGGAGTATGAATCACTTTAAATTCTAAATCTCCTATATGAATTACATCTTCATCATCTATTCTAGAATCAGTTTCTAAATTAATAGTTTCCATTCCTATATAGTAATTTAATGTAATTTCTGGATTATTTAAATTTTCACTTTCAATCCTATGAATAAGCACTTTTCCACCATATTTATCTTTTAATTTATTTACAGCTCCTGTATGGTCTGCATGACAATGTGTTAAATATATGTATTTTAATTTTGCTTGCAAAATGTCTAACATTTCGTTTATCTTCTCTACTTCACCTGCTGGATCTATTATAATTGCTTCTTTACTTATATCATCTACAACAATATAGCAATTAGTTGGCTCTCCAAGTGTTGTATTTATTTTTAATCTTTTTAATATCATTAAAAATTTCCCTCTTTATTTATTTTTTTCTCTTAACTTCAAATACACTATCAACTTTTCTTAATGCTTTAAGTGTTTTGTTAAGTTCTTCTAAATTTTCTACTTCTATTGTAATTTCTGTAATAGCAATTCTTTCTTTATTTACTTTACTATTAACAGCTACTAATTTTGTTTTTACACTATAAATTGAATCTAGAATATCTGCAAGTAGACCTGTTCTATCATTTGAATATACTTCAATATCTACATTATAACTAGAGGTATTTTCATTGTACCATTCTACGTCTATTATTCTGTCCTCATCAGCTAATAAATCTTTGATATTTGCACATTCTGTTGTATGAATTGATACTCCTCTTCCTTTTGTAATATATCCTATAATGTTATCTCCTGGAACAGGGTTACAACATTTAGATAATTTTACTAAGCAGTTGTCTATTCCTTTTACAATAATTCCATTTTTAGGAATAATATTTCTGGTTTTTTTACTTTTAGAAAGTTCTTCAATTTTCTTCTCTATTTGTTCATCTTTGTTAACTTTCTTATATTCTTCAAGTATTTTTGCTATAATTTTTCCTGCAGATATTGCACCAAAGCCAACAGCAGCATACATATCATCAATAGAACTATATTTATATCTATCTAAAGCTGCTTGCATGTATTCTTGCTTATGAAGTTCAGATGATGTCATTCCTATTTTCTTAATTTCTTTTTCTATTAACTCTTTTCCTTTTACAATATTATCTGCTCTTTGTTCTTTTTTAAACCAGCCTTGAATTTTATTTCTTGCAGATGAACTTTTAATAAATTTTAGCCAATCTCTACTTGGACCTTTTGCATTATCAGATGTTATAATATCTACAATGTCACCACTTTTTAACTTTGTTATTATTGGCATCATTTTTGAATTTATTTTACATCCTACCATCTTATGCCCAACTTGAGCATGTATGCTATAAGCAAAATCTATTGGTGTTGCCCCTCTTGGTAATACTTTAATATCACCTTTTGGAGTGAATACATATACTTCATCTTCAAATAATTCTGTTTTTAGAGTGTTTAAAAATTCTTCAGGATCTTGCATTTCTTTTTGCCATTCAAGTGTTTCTCGAAGCCAAGCTAATTTATCTTCTTCTACCTTTACATTAGCTTTTTTTCCTTTTGCAAAACTTGCTTCTTTATATGCCCAATGTGCAGCAATACCATATTCTGCAATCCTATGCATATCCCAAGTACGAATTTGTACCTCAAATGGAGTACCTTTTTCTCCAATTAAAGTAGTATGTAATGATTGATACATATTAGGTTTTGGAACAGCTATATAGTCTTTGAATCTGCCTGGCATTGGGTTATATAAGTCATGTACTACTCCTAGTGCTGCATAACAATCTTTTACAGAATTAACAATAATTCTTAATGCAAATAAATCGTATATTTGATCTAAAGTACAATTATCCCTTTTCATTTTTCTATAAATACTGTATAAATGTTTTGCTCTTCCTTTTATTTCTGCTTCTATATGTTGTACTTTTAACTCCTTCTTTATCTGTTCCATTATTTTTTCAATAAAAGATAGTCTTTCTTCTCTTTTTTTATCTAATCCTTCTACTATTTCTCTATAATCTTCTGGATATAAATATTTAAAAGATAAATCCTCTAATTCCCATTTTAATGAATACATACCTAGTCTATTAGCAAGTGGTGCATATAAATCCATTGTTTCTTGTGCATTTGCAATTTGTCTATCTCGTGTTAGATATCTTAGAGTTCTCATATTGTGAAGTCTATCAGCTAATTTTATTAGAATAACTCTTATATCTTTTCCCATTGCAAGAAACATTTTTCTATAGTCTTCTACTTGTTGTTCTTTTAATGTAGTATAGTTTAACTTTCCTAGTTTAGTAACACCATCTACCATTTCAGCAATTTCTTCACTAAATTCTTTAACTATATCTTCATATGTTACATCTGTATCTTCAACAACATCATGTAATATAGCAGCACAAATAGTAGCATCATCTAATCCCATATTTGCAAGTATATATGCTACTTGTAATGGGTGAATAATATATGGCTCTCCTGATTTTCTTTTTTGATCTCCATGGTTTGAAAGTGCATAATTGTATGCTTTATTAATCATTTTTGTATTTGAACGCCAATTATTCTTTTTCATTTTGGATATTATATCATTAATTGTAACATTCGGTTCTTCTTGCATTTTTATCCCACCTTTATTTCTTAATTATATGGATTTCATTATATCTTTTAAATTTATTTGTACATTTTCTATACCATTAAAACTATTTATTTCTAGCACCCCAACAACATCAACTTTATCTCCAATTAAATAGTCATCAACTAAGTCTCCCATATTAAATCCTATAGCATCTATTATAATATTATCATCTTTTAGTGTCAATTTTAAATGCTTTCCTTCAGTTAATGCTCGAATGGAATTTATTTTTAGCCCTTTATATGCAAATAATGGCATTTTATTTCCTTCGCCAAAAGGCTCTAGTTTTTCTAATTCTTTTATATATTCTGGTTTTATATCATCTTGTTTAACTATTCCGTCTATATTTATTATTGGTAAAATTTCTTCTACATTACTTTGTTTTGCTATTTTTTCAAACTCATTCTTAAAAGCTTCAAAATTTTCCTCTTTTAAGCTAAGTCCTACTGCCATTGCATGTCCACCATATTTTTCTAAATATTTACTAGACTTACATAAAGCCTCATGTAAATCAAATCCTGGTATACTTCTTCCAGAGCCTTTAGCAATTCCATCTTCAAAAGAAACTAGTATGCTTGGTTTAAAATATGTTTCTGTTATTTTAGATGAAACTATACCTATTACACCATGATGCCAACCATGACTTCCTAATACTATTGCACTTTTTTCATTTTCTTTATTTTTGTCAATTAATTCTAATGCCTCTTCTACAATTCTTTTTTCTGTTTCTTGCCTTGTTTTATTATAATTATTTAATTTATCTGTTAATTCTTTTACTTCGTTTATATCATTAGATAAAAATATGTCTAATGCTTCTGTTTCATGTCCCATTCTTCCACAAGCATTTATTCTTGGAGCTATTCCAAAAGAAATTGCATTTGAATCAATACGTTTATATCCTGTAGCTTGTAATAAGTATTTAAGGCCTAAATTTTTAGTCATATTTACTAGTTTTAAACCTAATTTTGCAATAACCCTATTTTCATCTACTAAAGGTACTATATCTGATATTGTTCCAACGCAGACCAAATCTAAATATTTTAAATATTCTTTTTCATTTAATCCCATTTTAATACCAATTGCCTGTATAAGTTTGAAAACTACACCTACTCCAGCTAATTGATTAAATGGATATTTATTGTCTTTTCTTTTTGCATCAACAATTGCTATAGCTTTTGGCAATTCTTCTAGTGGCTCATGATGATCAGTAATAATAGTTCTAATACCTAAACTATTTGCATATTCTATTTCCTCTATTCCTGAAATTCCACAATCTACTGTTACTATTAATTTATACCCTTTATCAGCTATATCTTTTATAGCTTCTTTGTTTAAACCATATCCCTCTTCTAATCTGTTTGGGATGTGGTTTTCTACTTCCATTCCTCTTTCTTCTAAGAATTTCTGTAAAACAGATATACTTGTAATTCCATCTACATCATAATCCCCATATATTAATAACTTTTCGTTTTCTTCTATAGCTTTTATAATTGTTTCTACTGCAATTTCCATATCTGGTAATAAAAAAGGATTATGGAAATCATCTCTTGTAGGCTCTAAAAATTTTCGTATATCATTTTCTTCAGTTATTCCTCTATTTACCAAAATTGTTGCAAGTAATCTGTCTATATTAAATTTTTCACTTATTTCATTTACTTTATCTTGATTACATGTATAGTATTCCCATTTTTTATTCATATCATTTTCTCCTAAATTACAGTTTCTATTATTGTATAATAATTTTATATTTTTTTAAAGTAATTTTATTATATTTTTAATACTTTTAGTTAAAGTTCCGACTATAAGTAGTTAATTGATGGGTGAACTATAGAAACATTTCTAAAGTTCACCCATCAATTTAGTCATTATTTAGCATGTATAGGTGTAAAAAGTTTTATATAATATGGTTGAATATCTTTTAATATGTCTTTTACAAAAATTATATTTCCATCTTTTCCTGTTAATTTTATATTTGGAAATGTTTTTAACATTTTTTCATCCGAAAAATACTTAAGTGTAAACTCTCTTATTGATTCATTTTTATACAATTCTGTACATTCAAATATATATTCTTCATATGTTTGTAATTCTAAATCATATTTTATAACTAATCTTGTAAAGAACATTTTTAATGCAAAACTTGTAATTAAGAAATCTAAAAATATTATAATTATTCCAACAATTACAACTGTTTTCAAATATTTAGTCGGAATTTTTGTTTTAATTTTATCAATCAATTTATCTATTTTAGGATTTAAGTGTGACATTAAATATATTGCAAGTATTCCCCAAAAAAATGAAAAAGCTACACATATTCTACCATTTATATTAAATGGCATATCTGAATAATCCCACCATTTAATGTGAAATATAAATTCACCTATTAAACTAATTACATATTCTACTATAGAGCCAATTATAAATCCACCAAAAAATAAACTATAGTTATTTTTCTTAAAATATTGTAAGCCTAGAATCATTATTACTGCTCC
Source organism: uncultured Clostridia bacterium (assembly GCA_944390975.1). Classification (GTDB taxonomy): domain Bacteria; phylum Bacillota; class Clostridia; order TANB77; family CAG-508; genus RGIG8482. The sequence continues at coordinate 84,127 of CALXRX010000003.1, forward strand.
TACGCCATATATACAACAGACAGGTGTATATAATGAACTTCTTCTACTTTCTAGTACTCCTTTTGTTACTATTCCAAATAATGTTTCTAAAACAAATCCTATTACACTATAAATTATGAAATATGCAAGAATTCTCCATATTGTAATTCCTAATATAGTAAATTTTCTTTTATAAACCTTTTTTTCTTTTTCCATTCGTTGTTTCACCCTTTTTACGTACTTTGTCAAATTATATCAAATTTTGTAGAAACTGTAAATCTTTTTGTATATATTTGTGATGTAATATTTCCAGTTTTTTAACAATCGTTACAGTTCTCATAGCCAACCCATTAAGACACAAAAAACTAGTCACGTTTTCTCTAGTTTTATTTGAGAATTTTGACTAGTTTTGTTATAAATTTTACATCTAAATATATATTTAGAAAATTTTTATAAAAACCGCGTAAGCGACCAAACGAGTTTCTTTAAAAACGAGTGCGATTTGGAGCAACCTACTTCTTCCATTCTTACTTTAGATTGCCCAACCTATTATATTCCTAACTCATATGCAGTAGCTTCTGAACTTCCATCTCCTCCTATTACCTTGATATCAGATTTTAGCGAAATACAAGGACGAAGCCCAGCCTCACAGCTGTGGGCATTCGTGCGGCCACTAGAATACCCTCGGCACAAGTAGCGACTGATCACTTCACCACTGGCATACACATGACCCACATGGAAAAGGCAATTAACCGAATTCGAATACACACTATGGGAAGCTAGCCAATAAGGCTCTCCTGTTGTCAATATGTTAGCAGCCTGCATTGCAGTTAGGTCTGTTGTATAGTTTTCATCTTCCCCTTTTTGACATCCTGTATCTCTACTTGCCCATCCACTTGGTAATGTCCAATCATCTGGTATACTATAAGTTCCTTCTACTTCTGTATTTTTTGCATTAAATGTTCCATCTGCTCCTATAGTAGGTACACTACCTACACACCTTCCATCTAACGCATATAGACTACTTGTTGCATAATACTCTGCTTTCTCATTTAATATAGATATTGCATTATTGTAGTCATTCATTGATGCTTGCCATGCTGCTAAATCATTTTCTCCAGTTGTTCCTAGTGTCACGTTCTCTACAATTTTATCTGATATAATTTGCAACCCATATGTGTTATCATTGTATAATACTCTAAATGTTACTGTTCCATTTTCTCCAACTGTATTTATCCCAGTATCATATTTTACATAATCTCCTGCCTCTGCCACACTTTTTAATGTTTCATAATTTGTACTAGGTGTATCTGTACTACTGCTACTTCCTGTTCCTCCTATTATATTATTTATTGTATTTTCAAAGTCTGCTAGTCCTGCAAGTTCTGCATCCTGTGCATCTATATAATTTTTTCCTGCCATTTCTGCTGTTCTAAATATTCCATTCTCTCCTAATGTTAGATTTATTGTCACTCCAGCCAATATTAATAACACGATTATTGTTATAATTAGGGCTATTAGCGTGATTCCATTTTTGCTTGACATTTTACAATTTTTCTTCATTTTTTGTTTTTCCTCCTTTGTTTTCTTTCTTATTTTTGCTTATATTAGTTTTTACAATTTTTTACTATTTATTCATTATGCTATTTGTTTAACAGACTTTTAAACTTCAAATTTGAAAAAAAACGCATTGAAAGTAATTTGCTTTAGATATTCTTAAATAATTTTATGGAAAGTGTTCATTTTTAATGGAAGGGTGCCATAAAATTATTTTAGAATATCTTAGTAAACTATCTTGAACAAGTTTTTTGATAAATTTAAGTTTAAATTCTGTTAAACAATTCTTTCCCACTTTATGATACAATTTTATATTTACTTATATTACTTGTCAAGTGCTTTTTTATCTCTTTTTCAACTACTTTTTCAGTTTTTGATAATCATTTGTTATTATTCAGTCAATTTACTTTTTTAAAATTGATAGATAATAGTATATAAATTAACTACTTTTAATCTGAACTGTAACAATCATTTATTTTCATAATTTTTTAAGACACAAAAAACTAGTCACGTTTTCTCTGGTTTTATTTGAGAATTCTTGACTAGTTCTATTATAAAATTATATATTTTAGATTACTGTTTTTCTACATTTTATTTTCTATGTAATTCCACGAATCTTTACACATTTCCTCTATACCTTTTGTAGCAACCCATCCTAATTCTTCCTTTGCTTTTGTTGGGTTTGCATAGCATGTTGCAATATCTCCTGCTCTTCTTGGTACAATCTTATATGGAACTTTTTTATTTGTTGCTTTTTCAAATGCTTTTACCATATCTAACACACTATACCCTGTTCCAGTTCCTAAATTATATATATATAATCCTTGTCCTTCTTTTTCTAATTTTTCTAATGCTTTAATGTGTCCTAATGCTAAATCCACTACATGTATATAATCTCTTACACCTGTTCCATCTGGTGTAGGGTAATCATTTCCGAATATTGATAGTTCTTTTAATATTCCTGCTGCTACACGCACTACATAAGGCATTAAATTATTAGGAACACCTTGTGGCTCTTCACCAATTAGTCCACTTTCATGAGCTCCTACTGGATTAAAATACCTTAGTATACATATATCCCAAGAATTATCTGAATTGTATATATCTTTTAAAATTTGCTCTATAAATAATTTTGATGTGCCATATGGATTGGTTGTTCCACCAGTTTTACATTCTTCTGTTATTGGAATTATTTCAGGATTACCATATACTGTTGCTGATGAACTAAATATAAATTTTTTTACATTATATTTTTTCATTATATCTAATAATACTAATGCTCCAGATATATTATTTGTATAATACTCTATTGGTTTTTGTACAGATTCTCCAACAGCTTTATATCCTGCAAAATTCATTACTGCTTCTATGTTATTTTCTTGAAATACTTTTTCTAATTTTTCCCTATTTAAGTAATCTAATTCATAAAATTTAAAGTCTTTTCCTGTTATTTTTCTTATTTGTTCTAATACTTCTGGTTTACTGTTTGAAAAATTATCTACAATAACAACTTCTTTTCCACTATTTAATAGTTCAACAACTGTATGACTCCCTATATATCCTGCTCCTCCTGTAACTAAAACTGACATAAATATTCCCTCCTATTATAATTTTATTTATTATATATTAACTATTTTTTATTGTAAATACATATTAAATTATTCTTCATACAAATCTTGGTATATTTGGTAATCTCTTATAATTTTTCTTACATAGTTATTTGTTTCTTTATATGGTATATTTTCAATATCACTTCCGTCTTCTTTAATTATACCTTGCTCAATCCATCTTGTAACATTTCCAATTCCAGCATTATATGCAGTTAGTGCCAAAAGATAATTGTTTTCATATTCTTTCATTAAATTCGAAAAATACTTAGTTCCAAGTTGTATGTTTAATTCTGGATTATATAATGATGTTTTCTGCACAAATTCTATTCCAAGGCTTAAAGCAATTTCTTCAGCTGTTGTATCCATAAGTTGCATTAGACCTATTGCATTACTTTTGGATACAACATTTGGATTAAAATTACTTTCTGCCTTTATAATTGCAAAAATTAATATTGGATCTACTTTATATTCTTCTGAGTACTTATATACATATTCAGAATAGTCTTTTGGGTATATCTTTTTTAATATTATATTCTGTACTTTAAACACACCAAATAACAATGTAATTATAATTACTATTATTGCTATTAATATTAATATTTTTCTGCCTTTTTTATGCAAATTTCATCTCTCCTTAAAATAATTGTTCTTTTGTTTTTTATTTTGCTTCATACCAATTATTTGCAACTGATAATTCTACTTTTAATGGTATTTTTAGCTTTATTGCATTTTCCATTGATTCTTTTAATATATTTTCAACTTGTTCTTTTTCTTCAAGTATTGTTTCTATTATAAGTTCATCATGTACTTGTAAAACAATTTTAGATTTTAATTTGTTTTCTTTTAATTTATTAAAAACTTCTATCATTGCAATTTTCATAATATCTGCAGCTGTTCCCTGTATAGGAGTATTCATTGCTGCTCTTGCTCCAAATTGTCTTACTACATAACTATTCGATTTTAATTCAGGTATATACCTTCTTCTGTGGAATAAAGTTTCTACATATCCATTTTGCTTTGCACTTTCAACTATATCATCCATAAATTTTTTAATTCCACTGTATTTTTCTAAATACTGTTCTATATATATTTTAGCTTCTTTTCTAGAAACTCCTATTTGTTCTGCTAAACCAAAATCGCTAATTCCATATACTATACCAAAATTTACTGCCTTTGCTTTTGACCTTTCCTCTGGTGTTACTTTTTCTATAGGTACATTAAAAACCTTTGATGCTGCTTGTTTATGAATATCTTCGTCATTTTGGAATGCTTCTATCATATGCTTGTCTTCACTTATATGAGCAAGAACTCTTAATTCTATTTGTGAATAGTCTGCATCTAAAAATATACTTCCATCACTTGGTTTAAAGGCTTTTCTAATTTTCTTTCCGGCTTCTACTCTTGTAGGAATATTTTGTAAGTTTGGCTCTGTACTACTAATTCTTCCTGTTGCAGTAACTGTTTGGTGAAAATATGAATGTATTCTATTATCTACTATATTTATATATGGTAGTAATCCCTCTACATATGTGGAATTTAATTTCATAATTCCTCTATAGTCTAAAATTTTATTTATAATAGGATGTTCATTTTTTAGTTTTTCTAAAACATCTACGTCTGTTGAATATCCATTTTTATTTTTCTTAGCATAAGGTAATTTTAGTTTTTCAAATAAGATTTCTCCTAATTGTTTTGGTGAATTAATATTAAATTCTTCTCCTGCTATATCATAAATTTCTTTTGTTAAATCAGATATTTGTTCTTTTAATATTTCTCCATATGCTATTAATTCAACTTTATCAACATACATTCCAGTATATTGCATATCTGCTAAAACTTCTACAAGTGGCATTTCTATATTATTAAACAATTCTAAACTATTATATTCTTTTAATTTATTAGTTAATACATTATATAGTTTGTTAATGGCATATGCATATATTGCATTTGTATATTGTTCTACTTTATCTGAATTATCGTTTAACTCATCAAATAAATTTAGCTGTTCCTTTTTTTGAGTTAGTCCTTTTTCTTCTAAATATGAAGTTATATCTATTCCTAAATATTGGCTTGTTATTCCTTCTAAAGTATATTTTGAAGTAGTTGGGCTTAAAAGGTATGCTGCAATTTTTGCATCAAACTTAAAATTGTTTGCTTCTATTCCTATTTGCTTTAATAATATATAATCTCTTGCTAATTCAAATCCACCTATTTCTATTTCTTTATCTTCTAATACGCCTTTAAAATATTTAGTAAAAGTATTTAAATCGTTTTCAAAATTATAATAATATACTATATTTTTCTCTAAATTTGCAACACTTATACTATTTATTGTCTTTTTTATAATATAATTTGTTTTTTCTGTTGCTATTGTGCTAAAATGATAAACTAATTTTTTTTGAGTTTTTATATATTCTACTAATTTTTCTATATCGTTTTGGCTATTTATTAATTGAATTTCAAATAAGTTTTCAATTGTTTTTTCTTCTTTAGTTTCTCCTTGTAGTTGGAAACGTTCAATATACCTATTAAATCTATATTTTTTAAATAGTTGTAATACTTCTTCTTTATTCCATTCTTCTACTTTCATTTCTTCAATATTTTCTTCAATAGGTGAATCTATGTTAATTCTTCCAAGTTCTCTTGAAAGTAAGGCAAGTTCTTTATTTTCTACTAATTTTTCCCTTAATTTACCTTTTATATTATCTGTTCCTTCTTCAATTTTATTATATAAATTATCAATATCTGTATATTCTTTTATTAAATTAAGTGCTGTTTTTTCTCCAACTCCAGGTACTCCAGGAATATTATCTGAAGCATCCCCCATTAGCCCTTTTACCTGAATTAATTGATAAGGCTCTATTCCATATTCTTCTATTATTTTTTTTCTATCATAGTTATCCGTTTCGGTCTTACCTTGTTTTGTTCTTGGAATTTGTATTGTTATTCTATCTGTAGCAAGTTGGAAATTATCTCTATCTCCTGAAAGGATAGTAACATCTAAATTATTGCTTTCTCCAAAACGTGATAATGTTCCAATGATGTCATCTCCTTCATATCCTTCTTTTTCTATTATTTTTATATTCATTGCTTTTAGTATTTCTTTTATAATTGGCATTTGCATTGCTAATTCTTCTGGCATTCCTTTTCTATTTGCTTTATATTCTTTATATAATTCATGTCTCTTAGTTGGTCCCTTTTTATCAAAAGCTACTACTAAATATTCTGGATTTAAATCTTCTAATGTTTTAAATAATATACTTAAGAAACCATATACTGCATTTGTATATGTTCCATCTTCTGTCATTAACATTTTATTTCCCATTATACCATAGAAAGCTCTATTTAAAATACTATTTCCATCTATTAATAGAAGTCTTTTCATAAACTATTCTCTCCTTTTAAAGTATTTTTTAATCCTCATTTTTTTGTGCTAACCTTTTTATATTATCACGTTTCTTAAATATGTTTTTTACTATTAGCGATATTCCTATTATTAACAAAATTGTATTTCTATATGTAAAAAATACATGTTGATATGAATGTTGTTTTAATACAAAATACCATACTATAGGCATAAAAGTTACAGTTATATATGGAATTATCCTTACTATATCAACTTTATCCATGTAATTTTTTGCATTTCTAATTATATATATTAATGAAATTGTAGAAGCAATTAATATATATCCTTTTATATATGAATAGTTTTTCATTAATACATTAATATATCCTATACTTGTACCTGTGCTTCTATATAGAAATTGTTCAATAGATATTTGAACAATATTTCTATTATAAATAATATCTACAATAATCCATTTAGAAACCCATGTTATTACATAACCAATTCCCCAACTTAGTACTAATTTTATTATCCAAATTATATTTTCCTTAAATGTTAAATCCTCTTCTTTTTGTTTTAATAAAAAGAAGATAGTAAAAGGTATACCAAGAGTTATTAAAGGTACTGTTAGTAGGTCAACAAAACTAGCTAATGATCCTATAACTAAAAAAAGTATTGTAAAATTTTTTATTTTGCCAAATCTGTATAATAAATATATACTTGATAGTATCGTAACAAAAAATATACTACTGCTTTGCAATGCAAATCCTATATTAATATAGTCAATTCCAATAAATGCTACTAAAAATATTAGAGCTGCATATATGTCTATTTTTTTATGTATTAAATATACAAGCCATGCTAATAGTGCAATAAATAAAAATATGAATATTATTCTTATTGTTGTAACATTGAAAAAACATAATAGTATTCTATAAATAATTAAATATCCATGCCAGTATCTTGCATACTCAAAAGATTCTTCTATATCATTATTAACAGTATCATTTAGTTCTCCAACTTGGTTTAATACTTTATATTTAGATGCTGATTTTAACTCTGCTGCTGTATCAGGAAATACTATTTTTGTTTTTTCTGGTATATAATTTTTTCTACAAAGAAGACTTGATTCTAATGGGGCTTTTTCGTCTATTGAATATGCTGTATTTATCATTAATGCATCAGTATAATTATCATTTTTTATATATTTGTTTTTGAATACTGATTTAACAAATATTAAATTAGTTTGTTCTTTAAAAATTTCTGCACTTTCTTTTACATTTTCTTTTATGTAATTTCTTGGAATTAATGAAGTTATAAATAAACTAGATATGTATATTGCCAATAGTACAAATATTAATACAACATGTTTTACTATATTTTTCATTTTTCTAAAGCAAATCTCCTACTATTTTTTAATTTTTCTATTTCAATTGATGATATATATAATATTGCAACTAATGCTACATATAACTGACAATATCTAAAATTCTCATAAAATATAAAAAATACTATATTTGAAATTTCTACAATTATTGTTATGTTTAATATTCTCTTTATATTTTTTGAGTTTTGCCACATTATTGTTGGTAACAACCATAGGGTATACCAACTTTGAAAATTGGTTATTGTTGTAAATATAAATAAGGCTAATAACCAATTGTATTTTCTAATGTACTCTTGAAATGTATAGCTTTGTTTAGTAAATATTAATTTTATTATGTTTGATACATAAATTATA